>JADCHX010000019.1 GCA_020248265.1 Rhodocyclaceae bacterium | reverse complement strand
CGGCTCGGACACGCTGCGGCTGAGCGAGGCCAGCGGCTACAGCCGCGATGTGGTGATCGTGAAGCGAGGCGACAGCACACGGACGCAGACCGACGCGGTGCTGCCGAGCGGCATCAACCCGACGGGTAGCGGCTTCGACACCTTCTCTGCGACGGCGAGCGCGCACGATGTGCTGGACCTGCAGTCGCGAGTGATCGCGGCCGATGCCTCGAACGTCGACGGGATCGACTCGGGCGTGATTGCGCGGCACGACATCACGAGCGGGATCGTCACCTTCCGGGATGCGTCGGGCACCGTGGTGACGATCGGGCAGGCGACGAACCTGGGTCTGGCGCTGACCTACCTCGAGCAGAACATCACGACTGCGGGTACGACGGTGGCGTTCCGGGGCGACTTCGACAACAACGGGGTGGCCGATTCGCTGTGGGTTTTCCAGGACCTTGGCGTGCGGTCGGGGCTTGCGATCGCCGACACCGTGCTGCGCGTGGGCTATGCGAACCCGACGGACCTGGCGGCGGTGACGCTGGGCACGGCCGCGGGCGCGAACGTGCTGCAGTTGCAGGACACGACGACACCCGATCCGGACAACCTCGCCCTGGTGACCGGGGCGGCGGGTGGTCTGCTGCTGGAGTTCACCGAGACAGTGTCGCTCGGTGCGCAGTTCAACACCGGCCTCACGCTGCTGAAGAATGGCACGACGGCGATGACCGTCACCGCCACCACGGGCGTGGGCACGAACGCGATCACGATCACCACGAGCACGGCGCTCGCGGACACCGACTGGGTGATGGTGCGGCCCAACTATAACCCGGCCGATCCGGCGAGGCTGTGGCAGGACGAGGTTGGTAACCTCGCGAGGCTCGAGCCCGACGACTACACGCCGGTGGTGGGCGGCAATGGCGACAACACGATCGACCTGAGCGCGCTGACCACGGGCCTGTCCTCGGGCTTCGATATCATCGGCAGGGCGGGCAACGACACGATCGTCGGCTCGGCGCAGGCCGATTACTTCATCGCGGGTAACTCGGGTGCGGACGATCTGACCGGCGGCGCTGGCACGGACACCTTCCGTTTCGATCAGGGTGACTCGACGGAGATCACCAGCCGTACGGGCTCGAACGGCTCCTATATCTGGACCTTCGGCAGCGGGGTGGACGTCGTCCGCGATGCCTCAGCCGGTGAAACCATCGAGCTTGACGGAGGTCTGGCGGTGCGCACGGGCGATCCGGCTGGAGTTGCCAACGGCGAATACGCGGTGGTCCGCGGCGAGTGGGCGGGAACCTCGGCCGTGGGCAGCAGCATCTTCACGCAGAACGGCGCCGGTTCCGACACGCTGATCCTCTGGGACGGAACACCGGGCTCCGGATTCTCGGCGCACGCGATCGTTCTGGAGAACACGCCAACGGTGACGGTGACCGGAAGAGACACGATCATCATATGAACCGGTGCGATGGGCTCGATTGCGCCGGCGGACGGCGGTGGCGATCGCGCAGTCGTCACGGCGACAAGCCAGGAACGGCCCCTGTCGGGCGCAGTGTCATTCGACACGCGGGTGGAACGGTCCCGAAGCCGGCAGGGCACCTGCTCGGCGCGGCTCAGGCAGGAGTCGGGAACAGGATTCCGTGGGGCTTGCGTCTCGCATGTGCGGCGTTATGTGTGCTGGCCGGAACCGCCGCAGCGGAGGATTTCGACAGACTGCTGGCCGAGACGCTCGCCAGCCACCCGACGGTCGAGGGCAGGCGCGCCGGGCGCGAGACGGCGCGGTTCGAACGGGAGGGCGCCCAGTGGCAACTCTATCCGACCCCGTCTCTGGAGGTGGCTGGGCGCAGCTCGGATGTTGTCGGCGTCGGCCGCAACTCGAGCGTGTTCGCGCTCGAACAGCCGCTTTGGGCGGGCGGCCGGCTCGCGGCCGGCGTGCGGGCGGCCGGCTTCAGGGAAGCGGCGGCCGAGGCGACCATTCTGGAGGCGAAGCAGTCGATCGGCCTGCGCGTGATTTCGGCCTACACCGAGGCGCAGCGGTTCCGTGCCCGCGAAGCGCACGCACAGATCGCGGTGGCGGAGCACGAGCGACTGCTCGCGCTGATCGATCGCCGTGTACAGCAGGGTGTGAGCGCGCCCTCGGACCGCGATTTCGCCAGCTCGCGGCTCGTGCAGGCCGTCACCGACGTCTCGGTCGCGGAGCAGGGCGCGCAGACGGCGCTCGGGCAGCTCGCGCAACTCGTCGGGCGGTCCGTGCGGGTACTTGCCCCGGTCTCGATGCAGGGGCGCTTGCTGCCCGTCTCGGTCGAGGAGGGGACCGCGCGGGCGCTGGAGCGCTCGCCGGTGCTCGCAAGGCTCGACCAGGAGTTCCGGGCGGCCGGGGAGCAGGTCGAGATCAGCCGCGCAGTGCCGCAGCCGCAGTTGTCGGTACGCGTCGAGCGGCAGTTCGGTGACTTCGCCGACAACCGCGCTCTCTTGCTGCTGCGCGCGCTGCCGGGAGCGGGGTTCTCGGCGGCCTCCGCGATCTCTGCCGCGCGTGGCCGCCAGCAGGAGGCGCAACTCGCACGCGAAGAGTCGCAGCGTCTCATTCGCGAGCAGGTGCACACCGCGTACACGGAGTGGCGAGCGGCCCAGGGTCGCCTCGACAACGTGCGCGAGGCTGTGAACCTGTCGCAATCGGTGTTCGATTCCTACAGTCGGCAGTACGTGGCCGGGCGCAGAACCTGGGTAGACGTCCTCAATGCGGTACGCGAAATCACGCTCGCGCAGTACACCGCAGCCGATGCTGAAGCGCAGGCGCGCGCCGCCGCGCTGCGGCTCTGGCTGCTCACCGGTGAGGCGCCGCTCGGCGAAGCGGATGGCGCCCCTGGCAGGGGCGGGCCGCGATGAGCGCGGGGGACCGGGCCATGATCGAACTCCTGCGCCGCACCGCACAGCTTTCGGGACAGCGTGTGGCGCGCTCGCGTATCGATGCGGTGCGCGCGTCGCTCGAGCGCAGCGCGGCTGCGGCGCCCGTCGGGCGCTTCCTGGCCGCGTGGCGCGCGGCCGGGCTCGTCGGCCAGCTCTCGCCAGTGCAGACGCCTTCGCGCAGCGATCTTCCGCTGCTTGCATGGCGCGAGGCGGGTGGCTTCGCGCTACTCGTCTCGGTGAGCCCTGACGGCCGATTCGGCGGGCAGGACGAGACGGGCAGCCCGGTTTCGATCGGCGCACAGGAGCAGGCCACCTTCCTGCGCCTCGCGACCCAGGCCGAGGTCGAGGCCGTACCGCGGGCGCTGCCCTGCATCGCGCGGGCGGTCTGGGCCCGCCGGATCGTGATCGTGGAGGCGGTGTTCGCCACGCTCGTGGTGAGCCTTCTCGCGCTCGGCGCTTCGCTTTACGCGATGCAGGTGTTCGACCGCGTCATTCCGAACCAGGGCTACCAGACGCTATGGGTGCTCACCGCCGGGGTCGTGGGTGCGATCCTGCTCGAATGGCTGCTCAAGCAGGTACGCGCGCACCTGGTCGACAACGCCGGTGTGGAGATCGACAAGGAACTCTCGCAGTGGTTCTTCGAGCGCATGCAGCACACGCGGCTCGACGCGCGTCCGAGCACCGTAGGCACCCTGGCCGCGCAGGTGAAGGGCTTCGAGACTGTGCGGGCCATGCTCACCTCGACGACGCTGTTCGTGCTGGCTGACGTGCCGTTCGCGGTGTTCTTCGTGGTGGTCATCGCGCTGCTCGGCGGCGCGGTGGCGGTGATCCCGATCATGGTGCTGCCGGTCGCGCTCGTGGCGGGGCTGGCGTTCCAGCGTGCGATCTACCGCCAGGCTGCGCGCATGACGGCGAGCAGCTATCGCAAGAACGGGCTGCTGGTGGAGTCGGTGGAGGGCGGCGAATCGCTGAAGGCCGCGCACGGGGAGTGGCAGTTCGCCGCGCGCTGGAAGGCCCTCGTGTCCGAGGTCGCCGATGCCGACGAGCGTATCCGGCGGTTCTCTGCGTGGTCGCAGAACCTCACCGTGCTGCTGCAGCAGCTGGGCTACGTGGCGCTGATCGCCATGGGCGCCTGGCTGGTGGTGCGAAACGAGCTCACGATGGGCGCACTCATCGCGATCAGCATCATCAGCAACCGCGCGATCACGCCGATCGTGCAGCTGCCGGGTATCCTGGTTCAGTGGGCGCACGCGCGCGCGGCGATCGACGGGCTCGACGCGATCCTCGCCCTGCCCGGTGACCACGATCGCGCCGACGAGCAGCTCACGCCCGAGGTGCTCGAGCCTTCGCTGCGTCTCGAGCGCCTGCGCTTCTCCTATGGCCTGCAACGTATCGTGCTCGAGGCCGAGCACTTCACGATAGGGCCTGGCGAGCGCGTCGGGCTGATCGGTCCGGTCGGATCAGGCAAGAGCACGCTGCTCAAGACGCTGTCCGGGCTCTACCGGCCGACCGAGGGCCGGGTGTTTCTCGGCGGCGTGGACTTGACGATGCTCAACCCGATGGTGGTGCGAGAGATGATCGGCTATCTGCCGCAGGACCAGCGGCTGGTGAGTGGCACCCTGAGGCAGAACCTCGTGCTCGGACTGGCCGACCCGGGCGACGAGGCCATCCTCGCGGCCGCGCGGCAGACCGGGCTCTTCGAGCTGCTCACGCAGAACCCGAGAGGGCTTGCACTGGAAATCGGCGAGGGTGGCCGGGGCGTCTCCGGCGGGCAGAAGCAGCTCGTCGCGCTGACCCGCCTCGTCCTCGCACGGCCGCAGCTGTGGTTGCTCGATGAGCCCACGGCATCGATGGACAGCGACGCCGAGACCCGCTTGATTCGCCTGCTCCGAGACACGCTGCAACCAGCCGATACTTTCGTGGTCGCGACCCACAAGACCGCCTTCCTGCCGCTGCTCACACGGCTCGCGGTGGTGCGCGACGGCCGGGTGGTACATGACGGCCCGCGCGATGCGGTGCTGGCGTCACTGCAGGGGCGGGCCGCATGAAGACGGCGGCGCAGCGGCGCATGGGGGGACGGGCGACGTCGCACGTGTTGCTGTGGACGACGATCGGCGCCGTCGCGGCCTTCATCGCGTGGGCCAACTGGGCGCGCCTGGACCAGATCACGCGGGCCCCTGGGCAGGTGATCACCACCTCGCGCAACCAGGTGATCCAGGCGCCGCCCGCCGGCGGTGTGCTGGAGTCACTGCTGGTTCGCGAAGGTGCGACCGTGTCCAGGGGCCAGCTGCTGATGCGATTCGAGCGCGCCAGGCTCGGCGCAAACTACGAGGAGGCGGCGACGAAGGCTGCGTCGCTGCGCGCGCAGCTCGCGCGGCTCGGGGCCGAGGCAGCGGGGCGCAGCGCGCCGGAGTATCCGCAGGACCTGGCGGGCTACCCACAGTTCAAGGACACGCAGACGGCCTTCTTCCTGAAGCGCCGCCAGCTGCTCGAGGAGGACATCGGAACACTCGAGAAGCTGAGGGACCTCGCACAGCGCGAGCTCGACATGAACCTGCCGCTCCTCAAGTCGGGCGATGTGAGCCAGGCAGAGATCCTCAGGCTGCAGCGGCAGGTTGCCGACCTCGGCGGCCAGATCGCGAGCAAGCGCAACAAGTTCTTCCAGGACATCCAGGCCGATCTCGCCAAGGCGCAGGAAGAGCTCTCGGGCATTCAGCAGGTCATGGCGCAGCGGCGCGAGGAGCTCGTGCTGACCGATGTCCGCGCGCCGATGGACGGGGTGGTGCGCAACGTGCGTCTCACGACTATCGGCGGTGTCGCGCGCCCGGGCGAGGAACTCATGCAGATCGTGCCGGTGGAGGATAGCCTGGTCGTCGAGGCCAAGGTGCGCACGGCGGATATCGGGTTCCTGCGTCGGAACCTGCCGGCGACGGTCAAGCTCGACGCGTTCGACTACGCGATCTACGGCGTGCTCCACGGACAGGTCACGTTCATCAGCGCCGACACTATTTCCGAGCAGATCGCCGGGCAGGAGGTGTCGCTCTACCGCGTTCACGCCAGGATCGAGCGCCACGACCTGCGGACGCGGGCAGGCGAGCGCCTGGAAATCCAGCCCGGGATGACCGGTACCGTCGAGATCAAGACCGGGGAGCGGACGATCTGGGAATTTCTCACCAAGCCGATCACCCGGACGCTGCAGGAGTCGCTGCGCGAGAAATAGCGTCGCCCGCGGTGCCTGCCGGAAGCCCATCGGCGGTGTGGGCGGCTGGATCCGGTGTCCGCTAAAGGGCTCGGAGTAGTGCAGGCGCGCGCGCCCGGCTGTGAGCGACTGCAGATGAGGGACGCGAAGGTCCTCCAGTGCAGCCTGGCCGCGAAGGCCGGCTGACGTTGAATGTGCCGTTTTCCGTGACAAATTGCACACAACAAACGCATGATATTGCCGTATCGTGCGATTCGAGCAGGGAGGAGGCCGGAGGGCACCGGCCTCGGGTCGCGCCGGTGTCGTCAGGGGCGAATGCCGGGTCGATGTCCGGGGAAGATCTGCCGCCCAACGGATCGTGGGGATTGCCGGATAACGGGGTTTTTCAGATGTCTTTCCCTGCTCCTGCTCGGTGCGCCCGGCGCAGTCGGGGCGACCGGCTGGTTCGTCAACCAGCAGAGCGTGCTTGCGATCGGGCGGGCTGGTGCCGGCACGGTGGTCGACACGGCCGATCCTGCTGCCGCATACTTCAACCCGGCTGCGCTTCTGTCGCCCGGAGTGAACTACGGGCGCGGGACCGAGTGGTCCCTGGGGGCGCAGGTGCTGATGCCCCGAGCCTCGCTGCGCGACCTCGGGTCGACCGCCAGGAGCCCGGGCAACGGTCTTGTCGCGCAGCCCTATCCGGGTACGGGCTTCGACAATCCCACCAATCCGACCCTGGTACCGAACCTGTTCGTGGTGCATCGTCTTTCCGACGGGCGGACCGCACTCGCAGCGGGGCTCACCTCTGCGTTCGGGCTGTCCTCGACCTTCAGCCCCGAGTGGTTCGGACGCTACGATTCCACGCGCGTATCGCTCGAGACTGTGAACCTGACCGTCTCGGCGGCGCGTCTGCTGACCGAGACCCTGTCGATCGGTGGCGGCATCGACTGGCAGCATGCGCAATCGGATCTCCAGTCCGCGCTGCCGGACCCGTTCGCCGCCGTCCCGACCGCGTCCACGGATGGCCGCGCCCGCCTGCGCGGAAGCGGCTCGGGTGTCGGCATGCACTTCGGCGCGAGCTGGGCGGCTACGCCTGCGCTGAGGGTGGGTGTGCATTACCGATCGGGGATGGACATCGCGCTGAGCGGCACGAATACGGTACAGGGCCTCACCGGGCAGCTGGCGGCCGCGAACGGTACGGTGGGCGCAATCACCGAGCTGCGGATGCCGGCTATGGCCGGTCTCGGCGTGGTCTGGGCTGCCAGCCCGTCCCTCACGGTTTTCGCGCAGTTCGATACGTACGGCTGGGGACGGTTCGGGGACCTTCGCGTACGGCTCGCCGACGGCAGTGCCGACCTCGTGCGCCCGAGCGGCTACCGGGACGCCTCCGCCGTGTCGCTGTGACGGCAGTGGCAGCGCAGCGAGTCGCTCGCGCTGCGCGCGGGCGTGCGACGCGAGCAGACGTAGACCACCGACGGGTTGCGCGACACCACTTTCCCCGACGGTGCGCGCACGTGGCTCACCGCCGGGGCCAGCCTGCGCCCAGGCGCCCGTTCGACGATCGATCTGGCGCTCCAGCACGCGATGTTCGAGGATGGTCGCATCGACCTGTCACGCAGCTTCTACGGCGGCACGCCGCTGGCGACGACCGTGCAGGTGTCGGGCGTCGCACGCAGCCCGTCGGTGACCACGATCGGCGTCGCCTGGCGCCTGCGGCTGTGAGTCGTTGACCCTCGCAAATCTCTGGAGACGCAGATGGCCAAGGAACGTATCGTGGTGCTGGGCGGCGGCTGTGCAGCCATGGCCACCGTATTCGCGCTGACCGACCGCCCCGGCTGGCAGGAGCGCTACGACATCACCGTCTACCAGCCTGGCGGGCGGCTCGGCGGCAAGGGGGCCGCCGGACGCAACGAAGATCGGGGCGACCGGATCGAGGAACACGGCCTGCACCTGTGGAGCGGCTTCTACGAGAACGCGTTCTGGATGATGCGCAAGGCCTTCGCCGAACTCGAACGGCCGCCGTCGGCCCCGGTCGCGACCCTGCACACCGCGTTCAAGCCGCGTCACTTCGCCGGCCTCGGCAGCGAGTCGCGTGGCGACGCGATATTCTGGAGTGGCTACCTGCCGCAGGATCCCGGACAGCCCGGGGATTTCATCCCGGACGATTAAGCGTCGCCGGGGCCGGACATCCACAGCCCCTGGGAGCTGTTCTGCGAGATCGTTCCGTGGGCGCTGCGCTACATGCTGGCCCACGCGAGCGTGACCGACACCGGCATGCCGGCCGGCCAGTCGGTCGGCGAGTGGTTGCTCCACCACACCACCGGCGGCGGACGTGCGTCGCTGTCGGTCTGGCAGTTGCGGATCGGGCTCGGCTTCCTCGCCTGGCGCGTGATGCGCGCCTTCGCCGCCGCCCGGCGCGCCCACGATGCACTTGCGGCGCGCGATCGGCGGGTGACCACGGCCGATGCGAGCGCGCGGTTTCGCGCGCTCGCCGATCGGCTGCGCCTGGTGCAGCAGTGGACGCAGCGACAACTGGCCGATGCTGGCGTATCCACGTCGCCGCTGGGGCAACCGTTGGCCCAGATGGAACTGCTGTGCACGATGATGATCGGCATGCTCGCCGACGGCGTGATGGAGGAGGGGTTCGACCGCATCGACGCGTGGGAGCTCTCCCAGTGGCTGCGGCACCACGGTGCCAGCGAGGGGGCGCTGGATCACCCGACACTCAGGGCCGCCTACAGCTACGTGTTCGCCTTCGAGCAGGGCGACACCCGGCGGCCCAACCTCGCCGCCGGCGTCGCGGTGCGCATGCTGCTGCGGCTCTTGCTCTGCTCCCGGGGCGCGGTGTTCTGGGAGATGCGCGCGGGCATGGGTGACACCATCTTCGCGCCACTCTACGAGGTGCTCCGGCGCCGCGGCGTGCACTTCCGCTTCTTACACCGGGCGCTCGAACTGAAGACGCTGGCCGGCCGCCGGGTCGACGAGATCCTGATCGGTCGCCAGGCGACCGTCGTCGACGGTCAGGAGTACCAGCCACTCAGGGACTACCGCGGGGTGCCCGGATGGCCCTCGCTGCCCGACTGGGCGCAACTCGCCGAGGGCGAGGCAATGCGTGCGCACTTCGCCGACCGTACCTTCGACCTCGAGTCGGCCTATACCGACTGGCCAGACGTCGAGACCCTCACCTTGCGCGCCGGCCACGACTTCGATCGCGTGGTGCTCGGGGTTCCCGTGGGGGCTCTCGCTTACCTGTGCCCGACCCTGTGCGCGGCGAATCCCCGCTTCCGGGACATGGTTGGCGGCATCACGACCGTGAGGACCCAGGCCGCGCAGCTCTGGGTCGATCGCACGCTCGAGCAGCTGGGCTGGCGCCTGCCGTCGCCGGTGGTCAGCGCCTACGGAGAGCCGTTCGACACCTGGGCCGACCTCACGGAACTGCTCGAGCGCGAGAACTGGGGCGCGCGTGGCTATGGCGGTGGCCGTGAACCGCGCAGCCTCGCCTATTTCTGCGGCGTGATGGCTGATGACGCGCTCGGGCTGCTGCCTCCGGGCGCGCGGGTTCCCGCCGACTACAGCGAGCGGGCGCTCGACGAGGCCCGGCGTTGCGCACGCGACTGGTTCGAACAGCACACAGGCGAGCTGTGGCCGAAGGGTACCTGTCCGGGGACGCAGGCGCTCGACCATCGGTTGCTGCATGCGCCGCCGGGCACGCCCGAGAAGGAACGCTTCGAGCACCAGTGGTTCTCCGCCAATGTCGATCCGAGCGCCCGCTACGTGCAGTCGCGCGCAGACACGACCCGCCTGCGTCTTCGTGCCGACGAGTCCGGTTTCGACAACCTGTTGCTGTCGGGTGACTGGACGCTCAACGGTCTGAATTACGGGTGTGTCGAGTCGGCGGTACTCGGCGGGCTGCAGGCCGCGCGCGCGATCGGCGGCTATCCGGCCCGGTTGTTCGGGGAGACGGATTTTCCGCCGACCTCCCCGTTCGCGCGGGTGCAACCCGGCGCTGTGCGTCGCGGTGCCGCCAATCCGCCGCCACCACCCTGGCGCTGTCGCGAGGGCCGCGCGTTCCTCTTCTACCTGCAGGGTGAGATGACCGCGCTGCAGGCGCTCTGCGACCGATCGCTCAACGACCCCAGCGGCCGCCAGTTCCGATTCGAGCCGCTGTCGGACCTGGTCGTGCTCACCTTCCAGTCGCTGCGCGGGATTCATTCCGTACCGCAGCCTCAGGAGGGCGAGCTCGACTACGACGAGGCTGCGTTCTGGGTGCCGGTGCGCGAGCGGCGCTCCAGCATCGACTGCGCGATGCTGATTCCCTACATCTTCGCCGGCAGCGGCATCGCGGTGGCGGCAGGGCGCGAGCACTACGGCTACCCGAAGGAGTTCGCGGAACTTCATGTGCCCTCGGCCGTGGAAGAGCCGGATCGGCTGTCCGTGCGATTGCCCGCCCGAGAGGTCGCGGGAGGCGCGTTCCAGCCGACCGAAGTGGTCGTCTGCGAGCGGGGAGACCCCCTGTCGCGACCCTCGGCCCTGGAGCGATTGTCCCGGCTGGCGACCCGGCCGGGCGCGCGGGCCAGGACGGCGCTCGCCTCCCTCCATGCGGCGCTTTCCGAGCAGCTCGATTTCGTGTTCCTGAGGCAAGTACCGGCACTGTCCGGCGATCCGGCTTCGTCGCTCAGTCACCTCGTCCTCGCGCGGGCTGCGCCATTCAACATTCCCTTGCGCAGCTGGGCGTTCCTGCCGGACAGCTACGTAGTCCGCTTCGCCGGGGTAGCCAGCCACCCGATCGCAGCCGATCTCGGTCTTGCCCTCGAGGCCGGTGGCGTGGCGCGCGCGCTTGCCGCCGCGCGTTGCGACCTCGACTTCGTCCTGCAGCCGGGCGTCATGCTGCGTGGCTGACGGCAAGGGCCTGTCGACACTGCCCCGACTCTCATGGTGAGCAGGATCTTTCCGACGGCTGGCGCGGTCGCCCTTGCTGGCCGCGCCATCGAGCAGCGGGTGTTTGCCGAGTGCCTTGGGCATCTCAGGCCGGGAGAGCGGACGCAGCGACTCGCGGTGCACGGCGGCCCGGGCTGGGCAAGCCCCGCCTGCTGGAGGAGTTCCGTTATCGACGCGGCGATCGCCACCGGCTGCGGCCCCCCGCATCGGCCATCCGGCAACGCTCGTGTAGATGCTCAGGTTCTCCGCGGTGGATGACGCCATTGAGGCCTACCGCCTTCGTATCGCGTCGGGGGCGGCCGGCGGGCGTCGGAACGCGCGCTCGTGCTGGTCCTGCTGGGCAGTCGTGCCAGAACCCGGGAGGCGGGACGTCGCTGGTACGAACACCTGTGCCGGATCGCACAGGCGGGCACGGATGCGCAGAGCCTAGGCTGGGGTGGGGCCGACTGGAACTCGCTCGCGCGACGGCGAGCTTCGCGAAGCCGATGGTTCGCTTGCGGTTTCCGGTTCGCTTTCCATTTCGTCGCCGGCGTGAAATGGACAGGTAATGCATCGCTCCGGTAGTGCATTCGGATAGAAGAGTGCCCGGCTGCAGGTACTTGGCCAGTACCTCGCGTTACATTTTTTCGTCGAAGCTTTCCGCGGCTTCGTGCGGCGCCCTGCGACAGCACACCTGACGCTGGCGTTACACTTGCCTCCACACACCAAGGACGACATCGAGATGGCAGACGAAAAACCCCGCGGCATGAAGAAGGGCCTGACCGCCTATGGCGACCAGGGCTTCTCGCTGTTCCTGCGCAAGGCCTTCATCAAGGCGATGGGCTATACCGAAGATTCGCTGAACCGCCCAATCATCGGCATCACGAACACCTTCTCCGGCTACAACGCCTGCCACCGCAACGTGCCCGACCTGATCGAGGGCATCAAGCGCGGCGTGATGCTCGCCGGCGGCCTGCCGATCGAGTTCCCGGTGGTGTCGCTGCACGAGTCGTTCGCGCACCCGACCAGCATGTACCTGCGCAACCTGATGGCGATCGACACCGAAGAGATGATCCGCGCGCAGCCGATGGATGCCTGCGTGCTGATTGGCGGCTGCGACAAGACGGTGCCGGCGCTGCTGATGGGCGCAGCCAGCGCGAACGTGCCCGCGGTGCTGATGGTCACCGGGCCGATGATGACCGGCGACCACAAGGGCGAGCGGCTCGGGGCCTGCACCGACTGCCGGCGCTTCTGGGGCAAGTACCGTGGCAACGAGATCGATGCGCGCGAGATCGGCGAGATCGAGGAGAAGTTGTGCCCGACCGCCGGCACCTGCATGGTGATGGGTACCGCCAGCACCATGGCCTGCTGTGCCGAGGCGATGGGCATGATGATCCCTGGCGGCGCCGCGATCCCGGCCGTGATGGCAGACCGCATCCGCAACGCGGAAGAGACCGGCGCCCGCGCCGTAGCCATCGCGGCCGAAGGTCTCACGCCTGACAAGGTGATGACCCAGGCGGCGTTCGAGAACGCGCTGACCATGCTGCTCGCCGTCGGTGGTTCGACCAATGCGCTGATCCACATGGCCGCGATCGCGGCACGGCTGGGCTTCGAACTCGACCTCGAAGGCTTCGACCGCATGGGCCGCAAGACCCCGGTGCTGGTCGACCTGAAGCCGACCGGGCAGGGCTACATGGAAGACCTGTACCGTGCCGGTGGCGCGACGACGATCATGCGCCAGCTGAAGCCGCTGCTGAACCTGGACGCACTCACCGTCACCGGACGCACGCTGGGCGAGAACCTCGATGCCGCGCCACCCGGATGGGACCAGAAGGTGGTCCATGCGTTCGATGACCCCGTCTACAAGGATGGCGCGATGGTCGTTCTGCGCGGCAACCTTGCGCCCAACGGCGCGATCATCAAGCAGTGCGCCGCCTCGCAGCCGCTGCTGCAGCACGAGGGCCGTGCGGTGGTGTTCTCGTCGCTGGCCGACCTGGCCAATCGCATCGACGACCCGGCGCTGGACGTGACCGCGGACGACATCCTGGTGCTGCAGAACTCCGGGCCGAAGGGCGTGCCCGGAATGCCGGAATCCGGGTACCTGCCGATCCCGAAGAAGCTCGCGGAGAAGGGCGTGAAGGACATGGTTCGTGTCTCCGACGCGCGGATGAGCGGCACCGCTTTCGGCACCATCGTGCTGCATGTGTCGCCCGAATCGGCCGTTGGCGGGCCACTGGCGCTGGTGCGCAATGGCGATCGCATCCGGCTCGACACTGCCGGCCGGCGCATCGACCTGCTGGTGAGCGACGAAGAACTCGCCGCGCGCCGTGCCGCCTGGGTCGCGCCCGAGCCGAAGCCGGAAGACCGGCGCGGCTACCGCAAGCTGTACATGGAAGACATCGAGCAGGCGGAGCGCGGGGTCGACTTCGCGTTCATGCGGGCGCCGACGCGCGGGGTGGTGCCGAGGGCGTGAGGCTGGTTCAGCGCCGACCGTGAATGATCCGCAGCAACGGAGGGAACCATGTCCAAACTCTGTACTAACGTGGAGCCTGCGAGCACTTCGAAAGCGCGCGTCGGGAAGTCCTGTCGAGCCACCCAGACCCGTTCCGAAGGGATAGCCTCTGGGCGTTCGGCCTTCTTCAGGCCACCGCCTTCATCCGCGCATCGATCGTGCCGAGCAGTTCGTGCCACGACTTCACGAACGCCGCCGCTCCGTCCTGCTGCAGTTTCAGCGCCAGTGCATCTAGGTCGACGCCAGCCGCCTTGATCGCGGCAAGCGTCGCCGCCGGCTCACCACTGCGGCCTGCACCGATCGCGCCGCCGACCTTGCCGTGGTCGGCGAACGCGAGGAGCGTCTTCTCCGGCATCGTGTTCACGGTGTCGGGCGCAGCCAGCGACTCGATGTAGAGCGTGTCCGGTGCCGCCGGGTCCTTGGTGCCGGTGCTGGCCCAGAGCAGCCTCTGCGGACGGGCGCCCGCGGCCATCACCCGCTTCCACGCGGCCGACGCGAGCAGGCCGCGATAGGCGAGGCAGGCCTGCTGGCCGACCGCGATGCCAAGCCGGTTGTTCAGCGACGCGGGGACCTTGCCGGCGACGGCGGCATCCCAGCGGCTGATGAACAGCGAGGCGACCGAGTCGATGCGCGGATCGAGCCCGGCTTCGATGCGGCGCTCGATGCCGCGCAGCCATGCACCGGCAGCCGCCTCGTACTGGGCGCACGAGAACAGCAGCGTCACGTTCACCGGCACGCCGGCGAAGATCGCTTCCTCGATCGCAGGAAGCCCCTCGGGCGTACCCGGGATCTTCACGAACAGGTTCGGTCGATCCGCCTGCCGGTGGATCTGCAGCGCCTCGGCGATCGTGCCTGCCGTGTCGCTCGCCAGCAGCGGCGACACTTCCATCGATACCCAGCCGTCGACGCCGGCCGTGCGCTCGAACTCGGGACGGAACAGGTCGGCTGCACGGCGCAGGTCTTCCAGCGCCAGCTCGACGAACAGTGCTTCGTTGGTCAGGCCGGCCTTCGTCTTTGCGGCGATGCCTGAGTCATAAGCCTTGCTGCCGCCGATCGCGCCGGCGAAGATCGTCGGGTTCGAGGTCAGGCCGGTCACCGACAGCTCGCCGATGTAGCGCGCCAGCGTGCCGTTGTCGAGCAGGTCGCGGGTGATGTTGTCCAGCCAGAGGCTCTGGCCGAGGTCGTGCAGGGCTTGGGTGGATTTCATCGGGGTCAGAGCACGCCGGACAGGCCACCGTCGACGTTCACGCAGGTGCCGGTGATGTAGCCGGCCGCATCCGAGACCAGGAAGGTGATGGCGTTGCCCATGTCTTCCGGATCGCCCATGCGCTGCAGCGGCACCGACTTCGCGTTGCGCGCGAAATGCTCCTCGACCGTCAGGTTGTTGCGCTTGGCACTGCGCGCCTGCTGCGGCGTCTTGATCTTGCCGACGCAGACCACGTTCACCCGGATGTTGTGCGGGCCGAGTTCCTTCGACAGCGCCTTGGCCAGCGTCGCCCCGGCCTGCCGGCTCACCACCGTCGGCAGCTGGTTCGCGCCCGGCGTGGCCGCTGCGGCCATCGTCAGGTTGATGATCGAGCCCGACTTCTGCGCCTTCATGTAGGGCAGCACGAGGCGGATCAGGCGCATCGGCGCGAACAGCTTGACCGCCACGTCTTCCTGCCAGCGCGCCTCGTCGATCTCGTCGAACGACAGCTGGCCCGAGCCGCCGGCGTTGTTGACCAGGATGTCGATCTTCCCGAAGGTGTCGTGGACCTGCTTCACCCACTGCTGCATCTGTTCGGCGTTGGTTGCATCGCCCTGGAAGGCGAGCACGGTGGCACCGGTGGCGAGCAGTTCCTTCTCGACGGCCGCCAGAGGCTCGGCGCGACGGGCGCAGATCGAGACGATTGCACCTTCCCTGGCCAGGCAGAGCGCTGTCGCGCGGCCGATGCCTTCGCTGCCGCCGGTGATCAGGGCAACCTTGCCTTTGAGTCCGAGTTCCATGGCGTTCCTTCCGTATGCCGTGAGGTTACGGAATTCTAACTCGGTGGAGGCCTTTTCCCTGCAGCATGGTGCAGCATGGGGTCATGCAGCATGGGGTCAGGTCTTGAGTTTTGCTCCGACCCTTCGAGCCGAAGCAAAACTCAAGACCTGACCCCACCCGCTCTCAGCTTGTGGCGTGCAGTTCCTTGATCTGAGCCAGCGGCGCGCCGATCTCGCGCAGCACGTTCGCCGGTCCTGGCGGCATCATGTTGGCCGGATGCAGGTGCTTGGGCTTGCCATGCCACTGCACGTAGCCGCCGACCCAGCGCGAGCGCGCCACGACCTTGCTGCCGAAGCTGCGCCGGCGCACGTCGTAGGTGGCAAGGGCCCTGGCGACGTCGCCCGGCACCGCATCGAGCTGGTTCACCAGGTCGAGCGCATCGAGCGCAGCCTTGCTCACGCCGGCACCGATGTGCGGGCGCGCGACGAAGGCGGCATCGCCGAGCAGGGCGACCCGGCCCTTCGCGACGGTCGTCGACTCGAGGTCGTAGATCGCCTGGAAGAAAGGCTGTTCGGTCAGTTCGAACGCCTCGGCGATTTGTGGTGCGAGTACTTCGTGCGCGGTCTTCTTGATCGAGCGGATCACTTCCGGACGGATCAGCGGCGGTGCGATCGACTGGCCATGGCAGCGGCCGGTGGCATCGGTGCACAGGTCGGGCAGCTGGGTGTGCTCGTCGGTCGGGCGGTACCAGACGAAGTTGTAGCCTCGATGGCCGGGACGCACGTCGTCGCCTTTCCCGGGCACCGGGTAGGCCAGCATCATTTCGCCTTCGGGCAGGCCGAACGCGTAGTTCGGCATCAGCTGCGCGTGCAGCGCTGGCGGCATCGCACTTTCCTGCATCACCCCGCGCCAGGCGATGTAGCCGACGTACACCGGCTGCGCCGCGGGTTGCCAGATCGAGCGCAGCGTCGAGCGGATGCCGTCAGCGCCGATCAGCAGGTCGCATTCGTCGCGCGTGCCGTCGGACAGTTCGACCACCACCCGGTCGTGGTACTCGGTGAAGCCGGTCAGTGCCGTGCCGGGTCGATAGCAGCGGTCGGGCAGCATTGCCTTCAGCGGGCGGTAGACGCGCGCCCAGGCGCTCATGGTTTGCGGCACGGCCAGTTCGTACACCAGCGAGCCGTCCAGCGCCAGGCACATCCGGCGGTTGACGGCGACGCCGATGGTCTCATCGATGGTGATGCCCAGTTCGCGCATCACGGCGAACAGCTCTTCATGGGTACCGATGCCAGCGCCGCGGGTAGCGAGGTCGTCGCTCGCGCGTTCGTACACCTTCACGTCCCAGCCGCGGGCGAGCAGCAGGTTGGCGGCGAACAGCCCGCCGAGCGAACCGCCGATGACGATCGCGCGGCCCTTGCCTTTCGATTGCTGAGCCATCAGGCCTGTCCTTCCCCGAGCAGTTCGAGCGCGTTCAGTCCATGGATCAGGTCGCGCTGCTGGTTGGTGAGCCCGGTGAGCTGTTCCAGCATTCCGAGCGGATTCTCTTCGCCCATGTCGTAGGGCGCATCGGTGCCGATCACCACGCGATCGGCACCGACCCGATCAACCAGGTACTTCAGTGCCATCGCGTCATGGGTCAGCGCGTCGCACCAGAACCGGCGCAGCAGTTCCAGCGGCGAGGTCTTCGACTGCGCCTTCGTCTCGGTGCGGCACTCGTGGCCGTGGGCCAGGCGCCCGATCTGGTAGGGCAGGTAGCCGCCGCCATGCGCCAGGATGATCTTCAGGTCGGGCAGTTCGTCGAGCGTGCCGCTGAACATCAGGTGGCTCGCCATCAGCACGGTGTCGAGCGGGTGCCCGATCAGGTTGGCGAGGTACCAGCATTCCAATTGGTCGCGCACGCCGCCGACGAAATGCGGATGCGCGAAAAGCACGACCTTCAGTTCCGCCGCGCGCTTCAGGATCGGCCGGAAGCGCGGTTCGGACAGCTGCAGGTCCTGTACCGTGCAGCCGACCTCCAGCGCGCGGAAGCCGTGCTCGCGCACGCAGCGCTCCAGTTCGGCGATCGCGGCGTCGGCGTCCTGCATCGGCAGCGTCGCCATGCCGCGCAGGCGGGTAGGGTGGGCCGCCACCATTTGCGCGATGCCGTCGTTGGTGACCTTCGCTGCGGCCAGTGCACGGTCTGCCGGCAGCCAGTAGAAGAACACGAACGGCGTGGTCGACAGCACCGATATGTCGATGCCCTTGCGGTCCATGCCGGCGACCTTGGCACCGGCATCGTGGAACTCGGCAGGAATCGGGGTCTGGTGTCCATCGCTGCGCTTGAAGCGGTGCACGGCGCCCTGCGCGTCCCGGACCACCTCGATATCGTGCTCGCGCGGTCGGGCGGCGATCGCCTCCACCAGAGGCTTCGGCAGCACATGGCTGTGCACGTCGATCACCGGGGTCTTGCGGGTCACACGGTTCTCCTTGCGATGGGGCCAGACCCTGGGGTCAGACCCCAGGGTCAGACCCCAGGGTCAGACCCCAGGGTCAGACCCCAGGGTCAGACCCCAGGGTCAGACCCCATTCATTCATGTTCAGGGCAGGGTGGCCTGTACGGGGGTGACGTCGCGCAGCGAGCGTGCGACGGCTTCCACGGCTGCAATGGTACCGAGCATTTCGTCCGGCGGGATCGGCCAGGCGGTCGGTTGCGCACGGGCGGCGACCGCAGCGGCGAAGGCTTCCATCTGCAGGCGCATGCCGTTCACAGGCTGCAGGTCGAGGCGGCGGATCGGCTGGCCGCTCAGGCGGATCACCACTTCGCGGTCGCCGATGGCTTCGACCGAACCGTCGCGTCCGAACACATGCAGCCGCCAGAACAGCGGGGTGGGGCGTACGCCGCACAGGACGGCGGACATCGGGCGGGCGAAGCGGAACACCATCGTCAGGGCATCCAGTGCCTCGTCCGGCGGCGGCTGAGAGACGGTGGTCGCGCTCACGCCGGACACTGGCCCGAACAGGCGGATCATCGCGTCGAGCACATGGATGCCGGTGGCGGTCAGGCTGGATGCGGGTGCCTCCTCCGGCCGTTCGCGCCAGCTGGTGAAGAAGTTCTTCTGGTTCTCGTTGCTGAAATGGCCCTCGGCATGCAGCAGCGGGCCGAGCACGCCGCTGGCGACCACCTCGCCCAGTTTGCGCATCGACGGCCAGTAGCGCTTGTCCTGGCCGACCGTGAGCACGACGCCGGCGCGAATGCAGGCCTGTACCGAGGCCCGCGCCTCATCGAGCGAGAGCGCGAGCGGCTTCTCGCACAGCACCGACTTGCCGGCGATGGCGCAGGCGCGCGCCTGCCCGGCGTGCTGCGAGTTCGGCGTGGCCAGCACCACCGCGTCGATCGACGGGTCGGCAAGGACCGATCGCAGGTCGGTGCCGAGCGTCAGCCCGTGTTCGCTGGCGAAGTCGGCCGATTTCTGCGGCGTCTGCACGACCGCACGCACGAAGCGCACATGCGCACTGGGTGGAGCGTCTCCGCCCTGGACCGAGTGCACATGGTTGCGGCCCCAGCGGCCGAGGCCGATCACGGCGGCACGGATCATCGCGTCCTTCCTTCCGGCGCGTACGCCGGTCCTGTCGTCTGTCGTGGAACCGGCCCGGGCCGGGTGCTAGTGCCCGGTCTTCGCGCTGTCGGCGTGCTGCTCGCCGAACTGTTCCTCGATCGCGCGCCAGCGGTCGATGCCGACCACCTTCAGATAGTCGTCGAAGTTGGCGCCCGTGCCGACCAGCTTCAGCTCGTCGCTGCGCAGGTCGGCCAGTGCCAGCTGCATCGTCTTCACCACGCGCAGCAGCAGGGTGATGCCGTAGAGCGCGATGCCGTAGCCCATCTCGCCCAGCACCGACGGCTTGACGATCGGCGACAGCCCGCCTTCGAGCATGTTGGCCACGTGCACCGTGTCGATCTCGCGCACCGCACGGGCCATCTCTTCCTCGTCGAGCATCGACTCTATGAACACACCGTCGGCGCCGGCGCGCACGTAGCGCTCGGCTCGGCGCAGGGCCTCGTCCAGCCCGTGGATCGCACGCGCATCGGTGCGGGCAACGATGAACGTCTCCGGGTCCATCCGGTTCGCGCTCATCGCGCGCAGCTTGGCTTCCATCTCTTCGGTCGGCACCACCCGCTTGCCGGCCATGTGGCCGCAGCGTTTGGGCGCGACCTGGTCTTCGATGAACAGCGCCGAGATGCCCATGCGTTCGTAGCTGTTGAGCAGGTGCACGCAGTTCTTCACGTCGCCGTAACCGTTGTCGGCATCGACCAGCACCGGCAGGTCGCAGGCGTTAACCATGTCGCGGAAGGCAGCCCCGAACTCGCCGAGCTGGCACAGGCCGATGTCGGGCAATCCGTGGCGTGCACCGGCGGTCTGGAAACCGCCGATGAAGAAGCCCTTGAAGCCGGCCTGCTTGATCAGCAGCGCGGACAGCGCATCGTGCGCGCCCGGCAGAACCAGGGGTTTCTCTTCTTTCAGCAGGCTGCGAATGGTTTTCCTGGCCACGGTGTTTCCCTCGATCGATGCAGCGTTGGTACTGTCGGCACTACTCGCCCTTGATCCCGGCGTCGCGGATCACCTTGCCATAGCGTACCGCCTCGCTGCGGATGAACTCGGCGAACTGCTCCGGGGTGCTGGTGCGTGATTCGATGCCCGAGGCGGCCAGCTTGTCGCGCAGGTCGGGTGAGGCGAGGGCCTTGACGATCTCCGCGTTCAGCCGCCCGATGACCTCGCGCGGGGTGCCGGACGGTGCCAGCATGCCGTACCAGATCGGCACTTCGAAACCCTGCACGCCCGATTCGGCTGCGGTCGGGATGCTCGGAAGGTTGGGGACCCGCTTCTCCGACAGCAGGGCAATGCCCTTCACCTTGCCCGCGGTGACCTGGGGTGCGGCGACCGCTGCGGCCATGATCAGCATGTCGGTCTCGCCCGACATCAGGCCGACCAGCGCCTGCCCGGAGCCCTTGTAGGGCACGTGCACGGTGCGGATCTTCATCAGGCTGTTCAGCAGTTCGGCCGCCAGGTGGCCGGTGGTTCCCACGCCGCCCGAACTGTAGTTGAGCCGGCCGGGATTGGCGCGTGCGATCTTCACCAGGTCGCCCAGGTTCTTCGCAGGCACCGACGGATGCACGATCAGGATGTTCTGGATCACCGCCAGCAGCGAGATCGGTGCCAGGTCTTTCATCGGATCGTAGTTGAGCTTCGCATACAGCGACGGGCTGATCGAGATCAGCGGCGAGGACAGCACCATCGTGTAGCCGTCGGCGGGCGCCTTCGAGGCCACCTCGAGGCCGAGGTTGCCGCCAGCGCCAGGCCGGTTGTCGACCGTGACCGGCTGGCCGACCTGTTCGGAGAGCTTGGCGCCGACGCTGCGTCCGAGCATGTCGGTCGGGCCGCCGGGCGGGAAGGGCAGGATCAGGCGCAGCGGCTTGGCCGGAAAGGCCTGCGCCTGTGCCAGAGGCACCAGTGCGCCGGTGAGCAGGGCTGCCCCGCCGGTGGCCATCGCGGACAGCAGCGCCACCCGGCGCAGCACGGACAGTGATCGCGTCATTCGTGTTTCTCCTCCGTTGGGCCGCCAGCAGGCGACGCCGTGTTTTCCCGCACCCCTGATCTACGGGCAGGGCGACAGGCGGCCGATGCATGCGCTGTCCCGCGCATGTCTTGTCCACGGCCGTCCCGGTGGCTTGCGAGCATCGCTCACCTGATCGAGCTTATCAGCATGACAGCCGCACCCGCAAACGACTACGACGAATACGACTGCTAGGGACGCCCCACTGCCCTGCTCAGGCGATGGTGTGGCGCAGCAGGTGGTCTGCGGCAGCATCCTGGCCGAGCAGCCGGACCAGCGCCGGCAGGGCCTCTTCCAGCATCGCGGGCAGCGTCCACGGCGGATTGAACACGAACAGGCCACTGCCGTGCATGCCTATTCCGTCCTCGGCTGGTGCCTTCACTCTCAGTTCGACCTGCAGCCAGTCGCGCTCGCGCAGCGCGGCCAGGGCGACCGGCAGCCGGACCGACTCCCGCTTCGAGAGCAGCGGATACCAGACCATGTAGATACCGGTGGCGAAGCGGCGCAATGCGTCTTCGACCGCGTCGACTACCTGCCGATAGTCCTGCCGGTCTTCGTAGGAGGGATCTACCAGTACCAGCGCGCGCCGTGGCGGCGGCGGCAGCAGCGCCTTCAGCCCGGCATAGCCGTCGCCAGCCATGGCGCGCACCCGCCGTTCCCCGTCGTACTGCTTCTGCAGCATGCGGCTGTCGGTCGAGTGCAGGTCGAACAGGTGCAGCCGGTCATCCGGACGCAGCATCTGCAGCGCGAGTTGCGGCGAACCGGGGTAGTGCAGCAGACGGCCGCTCCGATTCGCCTTGCGCACCTGGTCGACATAGGCCTGCACCGGCACGGGCAGACCGGGCTCGGTCCAGAGCCGGCCGATGCCCTCCCGGAACTCGGCCGTCTTCAGTGCCGTCGGTGTGTCCAGCGCATACATGCCGGCACCGGCATGGGTGTCGATGTACCAGAACGGCTTGTCCTTCTGCTTGAGGTGGCCGATCAGTTCGACCAGCACCATGTGCTTGAGGACATCGGCGTGATTGCCGGCGTGAAAGGCGTGGCGATAGCTGAGCATCGGGCCAGTGTAACGGGACGACCGGCGCCGTGCGACGCGCTCAGCCGGTCACGCCGATGTTCCAGGGCACGAACTCATGGTCGCCCAGGCCAAGCAGTTCGCTCTTGGTCTTCTCGCCCGAGCAGGTGCGCAGGATGTGCTGGAATATCTCCTCGCCCATCTGCTGCAGCGTGTGGGTGCCGTCGAGGATGCCGCCGCAGTTGATGTCCATGTCCTCGGTCAGCCGGTTGTACATCGGCGTATTGGTCGCCAGCTTGATCGATGGGGCTGGCTTGGCACCGAACATCGAGCCGCGGCCGGTGGTGAAGCAGATCACGTTCGCGCCGCCTGCGATCTGGCCGGTGGCCGAGACCGGGTCGAAGCCGGGCGTATCCATGAACACGAACCCCTTCTGCGTCACCGGTTCCGCATAACGGTAGACCTCCATCAACGGACCGGTACCGCCCTTCATCGACGAACCGAGCGACTTCTCGAAGATGTTGGCCAGGCCACCCGACTGGTTGCCCGGGCTGACCACGCCATTGATCTGGGTGTCGCGCCCCGGCGTGTACTCGTCCTTCCACCAGCGGATGCGTTCGATCAGCTTCTCGCCGACTTCCTTCGAGCGCGCGCGCGCGGTGAGCGTGTGCTCGACGCCGTAGATCTCCGGCGTCTCGGACAGGATCGCGGTGCCGCCATGGCGCACCAGCAGGTCCATCGCCGCGCCCAGGGCCGGGTTGGCGGTGATCGACGAGAAGCCGTCCGAGCCGCCGCACTGCAGCCCGACGCTGATGTGGCTGGCCGGTACCTTCGTGCGCGTGACCTTGTTGGCCTCGGGCAGCATCGACTTGACCGCGGCGATACCGGCGGCGATGGTCTTCGTGGTGCCGCCCTCGTCCTGCATCACGAAGGTGTGCAGCCGCGCACCGGCGGTGAGCTTCTGTTCCGCCAGCAGCTTGTTCACCTGGTTGCGCTCGCAGCCCAGGCCGACGATCAGCGCGCCGGCCAGGTTCGCATGCAGCGCGTAGCCGGCCATCGTCCGGCGCAGCAGGTCCATCGGCTCGCCGGTCATCTCCATGCCGCAGCCAGTGCCGTGCGCGAAGGCGACCACGCCGTCGACGTTCGGGTATTCGGCCAGCCGCTCCGGGGTGAAGTATTCGGCGATCTTGTGCGCGACGGTGGCCGAGCAGTTCACCGTCGACAGCACACCGACATAGTTGCGGGTGGCGACCTGCCCGTTCTCGCGCACGATGCCCATGAACGTTGCCCGGTCGGCTTCGGGGATCATCTCGACCGGCTTGTAGTCGCGCGTGTACGCGTAGTCGCGCTGGTACTCGCGGAATTCCATGTTGTGCGAGTGTACGTAGGCACCGGCCGGGATGTCGGCCGAGGCAAAGCCGATGGTCACGTTGTACTTGCGGATCGGCTCGTCCTTGGTGATCGCGCGCGCGGCGATCTTGTGGCCGGCGGGCACCTGCCCGCGGCTGGTCAGCCCACCGTCGAGTTTCGCGCCCAGTTCGATCAGCGTGCGCGCGATCAGCACGTTGTCCTCCGGATGCAGGCGGATGGTCGGCCCGGCGGCGGGGCGCTGGTTGATTTCGATCATGGCGGATCCTCTGGCGGGTGTCTGGAGCGGTGTTGCCGGGCAGGGGCAAGAATCTACCACGCGCGGCCGGCATGCCCTCGCTGCGGAGTCCACACCGACCCTTCGACGATGGAGGCGCCGCCGGGACGCTCAATCGCCCATCAGCAGGCCGATCAGCAGGGTGACGAGCAGTCCGCCGGAGACCGTCAACCTCAGACGAGGCGCCAGCCCTCGCAGCGCATAGTGCAGGGCACCCATCGTCGCGGCCGCTATTGCCGGCCAGGCCAGCCCGTAGAGCAGCACGGCACCGATGATCGCCGAGGGCCCGCCCGGCGTTCCTGTTTCTCCGGCTGCCTGGGCCGCGATCCACGGCCATGCATTCCAGCACAGCAGCCCGGACAGCAGGAACGCGAACACCGCTTCGACCGCGACCGGAGGATCGAGCAACGGCGGCCGTGCGGGTGCCGTCGCGTCCTGCCCCGACGGGTCGTCGTCCGGCGGAGACTGCGCGTCGAGCCGGGGGCGCTCAGGTTCCATCGTTCAGATGGCAGGCCGACCGGCGCCCCGGCGCGATCTCGCGCAGGGCCGGCGCCTCGACCGCGCAGCGCGGCATCGCATGCGGGCAGCGTGGATGGAAATGGCAGCCCGGCGGCGGTGCCAGGGGCGAGGGAATCTCGCCGCGTACCGGCTGGTACTGGCGGCGGCGCAGCGCGAGCGTCGGTACCTCGGTCAGCAGCGCCTGGGTGTACGGATGGTTCGGCGCCGCGAACAGCTGCTCTGCGGGGGCAGACTCGACGATGCGGCCCAGGTACATGATCAGTACCCGGTCGGCCAGGTGCCGGATCACGCCGAGGTCGTGGCTGATGAACAGGTAGGTCAGGCCAAGGTCGGCGCGCAGCTGCATGAACAGGTTCAGCACCTGGGCCTGGATCGACACATCGAGTGCCGCCACCGCCTCGTCGCAGACCAGCACTTCCGGGCTTACCGCCAGCGCGCGCGCGATGCCGATGCGGCTGCGCTGGCCGCCGGAGAACTGGTGCGGCCAGCGCCGCTTCGCCGCCGGGTCGAGCCCGACCTGGCGCAGCAGGGTGTCGACCCGTTCGTCCTTGCCGGCCCGGTCGAGCAGGCCGTGCGCGAGCGGTGCCTCGGCGATCAGGTCGTCCACGCGCATGCGTGGGTCCAGCGAGGCGAACGCATCCTGGAAGATCATCTGCACCTTGAGTTCGGTGGCGGTCTTCTCCGCTTTCGGCATCGCCGCGATCGAGTGGCCCTGCCACAGTCGTTCGCCGCTTCCGGCTTCCAGGATGCCGGCAGCGATGCGCGCCAGCGTCGACTTGCCGCAGCCGGATTCGCCGGCCAGACCGACCACCTCGCCCCGTGCGAGCGCGAGGTCGACCCGGTCGACCGCATGTACCACCTGCGCGCTCATGCCGGCGCCGAAGCGGTTGGCAATGCGCGCGGCCAGGTCGAGCGGACGCTCGAAGCGGCGCTCGATGCCGCGCAGTTCGAGCAGCGGGACGTCGTTCATCGCGTGCCCGCCGCCGGCAGAGGCACCGGGTTCCAGCAGCGTGCCGCACGCGACCCGGCGCGTGCATCGGCCGGCGCCTCCAGTGGCGGCAGCTCCCCGCAACGCTCGATCGCCCGCGTGCAACGGGTCCGGAACACGCAACCCGGCGGCAGGTCGCCCGGCGAGGGCGCATTGCCCGGGATCTGCGCCAGCGGCCGGCCGCGCGGGTTCATCGCCGGCACCGAATCGATCAGGCCGCGCGTGTAGGGATGGTGCGGTGCATCCAGCACTGCATCGACCGGGCCGGCCTCGACGATACGCCCGGCGTACATCACGCAGACCCGATCGGCCAGCCCCGCGACCACCGACAGGTCATGGGTGATCCAGACCAGCGCGGTGCCCGACTCGCGCACGAGTGCCTGCATCTCGTGCAGGATCTGTCCCTGGATGGTCACGTCGAGCGCGGTAGTCGGCTCGTCGGCGATGATCAGGTCGGGCCGGTTGACCAGTGCGATCGCGATCGCCACCCGCTGGCGCATGCCGCCGGAGAGCTGGTGCGGATAGGCGAGCAGCCGTTCGTCCGGCGCCGCGATGCCCACCTGCACCAGGGCCGCGCGCGCACGGTCGCGCGCCTGCGCCGTACCGACGGATTCGTGTGCTGTGATTGCCTCGATCATCTGCGTGTCGATGCGCAGCACCGGGTTGAGCGTCATCATCGGATCCTGGAAGATCATCGCGATGCGCTTGCCGCGGATCGCGCGCCGTGCGCCCTCGTCGAGCGACGCGAGATCGACGCCATCGAGCAGTACCCGGCCGCCGAGGATGCGCCCGGGCGGATCGACCAGCCCGAGGATCGAGAAGCCGGTGACGCTCTTGCCCGATCCCGACTCGCCGACAAGTCCGAGGATCTCGCCGCGGTCGAGGCTGAAGTCGACTCCGTCGACGGCATGCAGCATGCCGTTGCGCGAAGGGAACCCGGTGCGCAGGCCCTCGACCTGCAGCAGCGGCCGGCGCAGGGGTGCGTCCGCAGCACTCATCGCGACAGCCTCGGGTTCAGCACGTCGCGCAGGTGGTCGCCGACCAGGTTGATCGCGACGATGGTCAGCACCAGCGCGATGCCGGGGAAGAAGCTGATCCAGTACTTTCCCGACAGCAGCTGGGTATAGCCGTTGGCGATCAGCAGCCCGAGAGAGGGCGAGGTGATCGGCATGCCCAGCCCGAGGAAGGACAGCGTGGCCTCGAGCGCGATCGCATGCGCGACCTGCACGGTGGCGATCACGATCAGCGGTGGCAGGCAGTTGGGCAGCAGGTGGCGCAGAACGATGCGAGCCGGCGACAGCGCCAGGCAGCGCGCTGCCTCGATGTATTCCCGGTTGCGCTCGACCAGCGCGCTGCCGCGTACCGTGCGCGCGTAGTAGGCCCACTGCACGATGACCAGCGCCAGCACCACCTTGTCGACGCCTTGGCCAAGCACGGCCAGCAGCACCAGCGCGACCAGGATCGCCGGGAACGACAGCTGCAGGTCGACCAGGCGCATCATCAGCGCGTCGAAGCGGCCGCCGATCCAGGCCGAGGCGAGGCCCACGAGCGTGCCGAAGGCCATGGCAACCACCGTGGCCAGCACGCCGACGCCGAGGCTGATCCGCAGCCCGTGCAGGATCGCGCTCCACAGGTCGCGGCCCTGTTCGTCCGAGCCGAGCACGAAGGTGTTGCCGGCCGTGCCCTTCTCGCCGGGCGCCAGCTTCGAATCCATGATGTCGAGCTGGGCCAGGTCGTACGGGTCCTGCGGCGAGAGCAGCGGCGCGAACAGCGCGGCAAACAGGATGGCCGCGAGCAGCACCGCCGCACCCAGCGCGACCCGGCTCGCGGCGAAGTCGCCGAGGAAGCGGCGCAGTGGCGACTCTGCGCGGGGCACGCCGGGCGCGGTGCTCATCGGGCAGCGCCGGCATCGGCCAGCCGGATGCGCGGGTCGAGCATCGAATAGAGCACGTCCTCCACCAGGTTGATCAGCACGAACATCAGCACGATCAGCAGCACGTAGGCCACGATCACCGGCCGGTCGAGCTGGTTGATCGAATCGATCAGCAGCTTGCCCATGCCGGGCCAGGCGAAGATGCTCTCGGTGACCACCGCGAACGCGATCACCGAGCCGAACTCGAGCCCGACGATGGTGACGATCGGGATCAGGATGTTCTTCAGCACGTGCACGCCGATGATGCGGGAGTCGCGCAGCCCCTTCGCGCGGGCGAAGCGGATGTAGTCCTGGACCATCACTTCGCGCGTGCCTGCCCGGGTCAGGCGGATCAGCAGCGCGAGGTTGAACAGCGCGAGGTTGGTCGCGGGCAGCAGCAGGTGGCTCCAGCCGTCGAGCGTGAGGAAGGACACCGCCACGCCGAACAGTTCCACCGTGTCGCCGCGGCCGGTGGGCGGCAGCCAGCCGAGCCAGACCGAGAACACCATGATCAGCATCAGCCCGACCCAGAACGTCGGCAGGCTGAAACCCAGGATGGAGCCGGCCATGATGCCCTTGGCGATCCTCGATTCCGGGCGCAGGCCGGCATACAGCCCGAGCGGGATGCCGAAAACGATGGCGATCGCCATCGATGCGGCCGCCAGCTCCAGCGTCGCCGGCATGCGCTGGAAGATCAGCTCCAGCGCCGGGATGCCGGTCGAGAACGAGCGACCGAGATCGCCCGACAGCGCGCTCGTCAGGAAGTGCCAGTACTGCAGGTGCAGCGGCTGGTCGAGGCCGAGTTCGGCGATCGCCCGCGCGATGTCCTGCTGGTCGGCGTTCGGGTTGACCAGGATGTCGACCGGGTTGCCGATCGCATACACGCCAAAGAACACCAGCAGCGACATCACGAACAGCACGCCGGTACTCTGCATCAGGCGGCGCAGGATGAAGGCGAGCACGGTGGGCGGTATCCTGGCGCTGGAGGGCGGATTACTTCTCGAGGCTGAACTCGTGCGCCCAGGTCGCCTCGTCGGTACGCGCCGTGTAACCGAGCCCGCGCCGCATGCCCCAGACCCCGACCTGGTGGTAGAGCGGGATCAGCCCGACATCGGCAATCGCTGCCTCGGTGGCGGCCTGGAACAGCTTCTCGCGTGCCGCGTCGTTCAGCGTCGCGAGGCCCTTCTCGGTGAGCTGGTCGACCTTCGCGTTCGAGTAGCGGCCGCGGTTGGAGACGCCCAGCCCCTTGTCCCGGTCGAAGGTGGACAGCAGCGAGCGCAGCGACGAGGACGCTTCGCCGGTGGCCGCAGCCCAGCCGGCGAGCAGGAAGCTGAACTCGAGGTTGTTGGCGCGGCTGAAGAAAACCGCCGAGGGCATCGCCTCGACCCGGGTACGGATGCCGACCTTCGACAGCATGCCGGCCACCGCCTGCGCGACCTGCTCGTCGTTCACATAGCGGTCGTTGGGTGCATGCAGCGTGATCGTGAAGCCGTCCGGATAGCCCGCCTCGGCAAGCAGCCGGCGTGCGCCATCGGGGTCGTAGGCGGGCGGACGGATGCCCGGCACGTAGCCGAACAGGCCCGGCGGCAGCAGCTGGCCGGTGGGTACCGCTGCGCCTTCCATCACCTTGTCGGCGAGCGCCTGCCGGTTCACCGCCATCGACATCGCGCGCCGTACCCGCACGTCCTTCAACGGGTTCTTCTCCATCGGCTTGCCGCTGGCATCGGCAATGAACGGCGAGCGGTCGCGTGCGCTGTCCATGTGCAGGTAGATGAAGCGGTTCGAGATGCCGCGCGCCAGCGTCAGCTCCTTGTTCAGCGCCAGGCGGGCGATGTCGGCCGTGGGGACGTTCTCGATTGCACGCACGTCGCCGGCCAGCAGCGCCGCGACCCGCGTCGGATCCTTCGCGATGATGCGCAGCGTCGCGCGCTCCCAGGCCGGCTTCGGCCCCCAGTAGGAGTCGTTGCGCGCGAGTTCGATCCGGTCGTCGAGCTGCCAGCGCACGAAGCGCCACGGGCCGGTGCCGTTCACCGCGCGGCCGGCATTGAAGTCTTCGGTGCTCGCCTTCTCGTGCTTTGCCGATATCACGTAGATGGTCGACAGATCGTTCGGCAGCAGCGGGTACGGTGTCTTCGTGCGTACCCGAATGGTGAACGGATCGATTACCTGCACGTCGGCGATCTGCCGGGTGTAGATCCCGAACGAGGACGGGCTCTTCGGCACGTTCGGCGCGCGGCGCAGCGAGGCGACCACGTCGGCTGCAGTGAAGTCGGAGCCGTCGTGGAAGCGCACGCCCTTGCGCAGCCGGAACTCCCAGGTGAGGTCGTCGACCGTGCGCCAGGATTCGGCAAGGCCGGGGCGCAACCGGTAGCTGCCATCCTTCGCGACGAGCGTCTCGTAGAGATGCTCCATCACGTTGTTGTTCGGAGACAGGTTGTGGAAGTGCGGGTCCATGGAGGTGATCGCCGCGGACAGGCCGATCGACAGTTCCTGCCCGCGCGCCGGCGCCGGCTGCCCGGCGATGAGGGCTGCGGCCAGTAGCAGGACGACAATGGTGGTCACGCGGCGCAACGATGGCATCGGTCGGTTCCCCGGTTGTGGACGCAGGCAGGATAGCCGAACGCCCGCGATTATCGAAGCCGTGCGTCCGGACAGCCGCACCGCAGCGGTGAAAAGGACGGTCGTTTGACAGCCGCTGCAACGGCTGCCTATCCTGTTCCTCGATACCGGAGTGACACCCATGACCGCCCATCCTTCCGCTTCCGCCGCCGACGGTCGCTCCCCGCACCCGCATGCACGGCCCTCGGACGCGTCGATCGAGATGATCCGGCAGCTGATCGGTTTCCCGACGACCAGCCGCGATTCCAACCTCGAACTGATCCATTTCGTCCGCGACTACCTGAAGTCCAATGGCGTCGATGACGTGCGGCTCACCTTCGACGACGACAAGCGCAAGGCCAACCTGTTCGCGACCTTCGGTCCGCGAGCGCCGGGCGGACGCGGCGGCCTGGTGCTGTCCGGCCACACCGACGTGGTGCCGGTCGAAGGGCAGCCGTGGGACACCGATCCGTTCACCATGGTCGAGCGCGACGGGCGTCTGTTCGGCCGAGGCGCAGCCGACATGAAGGGCTTCGTCGGCGTGGTGCTGTCCAGGCTGCCGTCGTTCATGAAGCGCGACCTGAAGACGCCGGTCCACTTCGCGTTCTCGTACGACGAGGAAATCGGCTGCATCGGCGTGCGGCGGCTGATCGCCGACCTGGCCGTTGTCGGCGTGAAGCCGTCCGCCTGCATGGTGGGCGAGCCGACCCTGATGCGGCCGATCGTCGCGCACAAGGGCAAGCACTCCTGGCGCTGCAAGGTCCGCGGACATGCCTCCCACTCGGCCTACGCGCCCCGGGGCGTGAACGCGGTCGAGGCCGCCTGCGAGATCGTCGCGTTCCTGAAGGCCTTGCAGCGCAAGTTCCGCGACGAGGGTCCGTACCTGCCCGAGTTCGACGTGCCGCACACCACCGTGCATACCGGCGTGATCCGTGGCGGCACGCAACTCAACATCGTGCCGCACGAGTGCACGTTCGATTTCGAGTTCCGATTCCTGCCCGGTGCCGACCCGGACGCGCTGTTCGACGCCGTGAAGGGGTATGCCGAGGGCACGCTGCTGCCCGAGATGCACCGGGTGCAGCCCGGCACCGGCTTCACCTGGGAACTGCTGTCCTCGATGCCCGGGCTCAACGTCGATGCAAACGACGAGATCGTCAAGCTGGCCCGTGCGCTGTCGGGCCTGTCGGATACGGGTGCCGTGTCCTACGGCACCGAGGCCGGGCTGTTCGAGCAGGCCGGCATTCCGTCGGTGATCTGTGGCCCCGGCAGCATCGAGCAGGCGCACAAACCGAACGAGTGGATCGCGCTCGACCAGGTCGCGCAGTGCGAGCGGTTCATCGACGGGGTGATCGACCGGGTATCGAATTGAGTCCGCTTCGCGACCGAGTCATCGCGCCGCACGTCCGGCACGCCATTTGCATAAAATAAGACATTCGTAGGACGGGACGTCGGCGTTGCGCGGGCCGATGTCTCTTCAGGGAGGGTCAATGCCCCGTCAGAGGGCGTGACCGACAACAGCATGCACCCCGGCGATGCCGCCAGGGTGCTGGCCGCCGCTTGCCCCCCACCCTGAAGCCCGGAGATCCCATGTCGCGTCCCCTCGTCACTGCCTCGGCCCAACCCGATGCCAACCGCCGGCGCATCGTCGCCGGTACCGCCGCAGCCGGCGCCGCCGCCCTCGTTTCACCTTTTTCCAATGTGCATGCGCAGACGCCACGCAAGGTCTCGATGACCCTGCCGTGGATCGTCAACGGGTCGAATTTCTGGTCGGTGGTGGGGCGCAGCCGCGGCTACTTCAAGAGCCGCGGCATCGACCTGGAGGTCTCGCGCGGCTTCGGTTCCCCGGCGGCGACCCAGTCCGTCGCCAACGGCAAGTTCGACTTCGGCTTCGTGTTCACGCCCGGCATCGTGGTCAATGCGGCGCGCGGCCTGTTCACCACCGCGGTGGCCACTGTCGGCTACGACTCGCTGATGGGCGTGGCGGTGCCCGAGAACTCGCCGATCCGCAAGCCGACCGACCTCGAGGGCCGTACCGTCGGCATGGTGCTCACCTCGGCCGAAGCGCCGTTCTTCAACGCCTGGCTCGACCGCAACAAGGTCGACGGCAAGAAGATCACCCGGCAGACGCTCGACAGCCAGCTGATCGAGCGCGCGCTGATCAACAAGCAGGTCGATGCGATCACCTGCATCGGGACGTCCAGCCTGCCGCTGTTCCAGTCGCTGGGCTTCGACACCCGTTTCATGGGCTGGGCGCAGACCGGGCTCGATTTCTATTCGGGGCAACTCATCTGCCGGCCCGAGATGGTCGAGAAGGACGCGCCGCTCGTGCAGGCGATGGTCGACGCCTTCATCGAGTCGGTTGTATTCACGCTGCGCAACCCGGAAGAAGCAATCGACATCATCGTGCGCGAGCAGCCGGAGATCGCCGCCGTGAAGAACGGACGCGAGAATTTCGCGCTGGCGCAGGCGCTGGCCCACCACACCATGGTCGCCGACGAGGCGATCAAGGGCGGGCTGGGCGTCGCTGACCTGAAGAAGGTGCAGGGTATGGTCGATGCCACCCTGAAGTTCGCGGTCAGCGATGGCAAGCCGTTCACCGCCGAACAGGTGGTCACCAACCGCTTCGCCGGCCGCACGAAGCTGTCGGGTGCCGAGTGGGAGGCCATCCGGCGCAATACCGAGAAGGTCCGCAAGCTGCTGACGACCTGAGCCGGCGATGCAGACGGCATCCGTGGTGAATCCACCGGCCGACGCTGCCATGCCGGGTGCCGCGCAGGCGGCCTCGGCGGCTGCGGCCCGGCGCCGTGCCAACCTGCTGGCACTGCGCCGGATCGTACTGCCGGTACTCGCGGCTGCGCTGGTGCTGGCAGTGTGGGAGGTCGGTACGCGCTGGGCGCAGGTGCCCGAGGTGCTGCTGCCGCCGCCCTCTGCCGTACTCGACCGGCTGGTCAACGCGTTTCCGCTGCTGATGAAGCACGCGTGGCCGACCATCTGGCAGAGCCTTGCCGGTTTCACGATTGCCACGGTGCTGGGCATCACGCTCGCCTCGCTGCTGTCGGCGTCGACGATCATCCGCGAGACACTGTACCCGAACGTGGTGTTCTTCCAGCTGATCCCGAAGATCGCGCTGGCACCACTGTTCGTGGTCTGGTTCGGGCTCGGGCCGGAGGCGCGTCTGTCTTTCTCGGTGTTCGTGAGCTTCTTCCCGGTCGTCATTGCCACCCTGGCCGGGCTGGACAACGTCGAACGCGACCTGCTGCGGCTGTGCCGTGCGCTGACTGCATCGAACTGGCAGACCTTCGTGTCGGTGCGCCTGCCGCACGCGGTGCCTTACATCTTCAGCGGGATGAAGATCGCGTCGACGTTCGCGATCATCGGCGTGATCGTCGGGGAATTCATCACGTCCAGGGCCGGGCTGGGCTACCTGATCCTGTTCGCTTCGGCCCAGGCCGAGACCGCGCTGATCCTCGCGGCCATCAGCGTGCTGTGCGTGTTCGGGCTGGCCTTCTACGGAGTGGTCGCACTGTGCGAACGCTGGACGATCGAACGCTTCGGAGACCGGCCCCGATGAAGGAGCCCGTGATGGATGTTGCAGCCCATGCCGTGCCTTCGGCCGGCGACGATCCCGCCCTTGCGTGGCGCCATCCGCAGTCGATCGCACCCGATCGAGACGCCGCCTACCTGTCGCTGCGCCATGCGCGCAAGGTGTACCAGACGCGGACGGGTGACGTCGAGGCGGTGGGCATGGCCAACCTCGACATCGCCGCGGGCGAGTTCGTGTCGATCCTCGGGCCCAGCGGCTGCGGCAAGAGCACGCTGCTGTCGATGGTCGGCGGGCTCGAGACCGTGACCAAGGGCGAAATCTGGATTGAAGGCGCGCGTGTCACCGGGCCGCGGCGCGACTTCGGTTACATCTTCCAGGACCCGACGCTGCTGCCGTGGAAGAGCGTGCTCGACAACGTGCTGTTCCCGATCCGCACCCAGAAGCGGCCGGTGGCCGACTATGAGGCCGAGGCGCACCGGCTGCTCGAGCGGGTCGGGCTGGGCGAGTTCAAGGCGAAGCGGCCGCGCGAACTCTCCGGTGGCATGCGCCAGCGCGTCGCCCTGTGCCGGGGGTTGATCAACGATCCGCGGCTGATGCTGATGGACGAGCCGTTCAGCGCGCTCGATGCGATCTCGCGCGACGACATGAACCTCGCGCTGGTGCGCCTCTGGGACAGCTACCAGAAGACCGCGCTGTTCGTGACCCACTCGATCCGCGAGGCGGTATTCCTGGCCGACCGGGTGCTGGTGATGACCGCACGGCCCTCGCGCATCGTCGCCGACCTGCGGCTGCCGTTCGCGCGTCCGCGCGACGTCACCGTGCAGGACACGCCGGAGTTCAACCGTATCTGTGCGTGGCTGCGCGACCAGATCCAGGCGGGTTATGCAAGTGCCGCGCAGGCCCCCGTGGAATGAGCGGGGCAGGATCGTCCGCCACCGGCGAAGGCGCCGGGCGCTTCCTGCAACAGACCACGGATTGCTGGCAACGCCTGCAAGCGCATGGCGAACTGGCGTGCGCGCTCGCGGCCCCGTACCGCTGGCGCTACCCGGTCTGCCTTCCGGACGGGCGCTGGCTCGAACTGCCCATCCGCGCGCTCGAGGCTGAGCCTGACCGCGCGCTGGCCTCGCTGATCCCCAACCAGGCCGCGTTCCCGGTGGTGCGCGCGCTTGCCGACGCAATGGCCGGCCTGGCCCGTCCGCTGGCTCCCGAAGCGGTGGTAGGCCCACCGACCCTGGGCATGGCGCTGTCGCCGCTGGTGGCGGAGGCATTGGGCTTCGAGCGATACGTCCCGCTCGGCTACTCGCGCAAGTTCTGGTATCGCGACACGCTCGCCGAGGCGGTGCATTCGATGACCACGCCGGGCCAGGGCAAGAAGGTCTACCTCGATCCAGGCCAGCTGCCGCTGGTCGCCGAGCGGCGCGTCGTCATCGTCGACGACACGGTCTCCAACGGCACGACGCTGGCTGCGGTGGCGCGCCTGCTTGCCACATCCGGGGCCCACCTGTGCGGCGTGGTGGTGGCGATGCGGCAGGGCAACGGTTGGCGCTCGGTCGCCGAGGCCCTGCAGGTGCCTGTGCTCGGCGTGTTCGATACACCCCGGCTGCGCTGGGGCGGGGACGGGTGGTATCCGGAAGGGTAGGTTGGTCTCGCGTGGACCCGCGTGGACCCGCGTGGACGCCGGGATGGGGGTGCCCCTGGAGCGAGGTAAAGGCGGGGGACACGAGCGGAAGGGGCACCCCCATCCCGGCGTCCACGCTCCCATCGTGCTGTCGCTGGTGGGGGTCAGTGTAGCTGGTGGGGGTCAGGTCTTGAGTTTTGCGAAAAATGCAAAACTCAAGACCTGACCCCCACCCCCTATACGTGGATCCCCTCGATCAGATACCGCGCCGACAACCCTCCTACTTCAGGATCCGGAACAGGTTGTGGTGCGAGTCCGTGAACGTCGGCAGCTCCTTGCGGTCCGCGATCTGCTCGGCGTCCTTCAGCCGCGCATGGGCCAGCAGTGCCTTGTTCTTCGTGACGATCACCTGGTCGGTCGAGGAATTCCAGTAGCTGGCGCCGCCGGAGTTGGACGGGCTGTCGGACACAAGCACCGCCTCCATGCCGAACTCGGTGGCCAGGCGCTTGATGACCGGCATCAGGTCGATGTACCGGTTGGTCGCCTGGAACATGATCACGCCGTCCGGATCCAGGTGCTTGACGTACAGCGCCATCGCCTCGCGGGTGATCAGGTGCATCGGGATCGAATCACCCGAGAAGGCGTCGATGCCCAGCACATGGTAGCGGCGCGGTGTCTCGCGCTCGAGCGACAGGCGTCCGTCGCCGATGATCACCGAGGTCTTCGCCGGCGTGTCCCTCAGGAAGCTGAACTCGCGCTTCTCGATCTCGATCACCTTCGGGCTGATCTCGTAGAAGACGATGTCGTCGCCCTGGCGGCCGTACGCGGCCACCACGCCGGCGCCCAGGCCGATCACCCCGATGCGCCGGGGGCCGGGCGCGATCTCGTTCATCGCCGCGAACATCCGGCCGTAACCGGAGGTAGCGCTGAAGTAGTCGCTCGGCACGCCCTTGAACTTCTCGCCCAGCAGTTGCCCGCCATGGATGATGCTGCCGTGGAGCATCGCCCGGTAGGTGGTGCCGTCGTACTCGCGGTCGCGGATGCGCACCACGCCGTAGAAGTCGCGCTCCATCACGCGCATGTCGTCGGCGTACTCCTGTGCGCCCTTGGTTGCATACCAGGACGTGGCGAACACCACTGCGATGCCGATCAGCAGCTGCTTGCCCTCGAGCTGCAGCATCAGCAGCAGCGCCAGCGCGACCAGCGAGATGTTCAGCTCGAAATAGCCGTTCAGCGTGAGCGGGGCGACGATCGCGATCAGCACCGCGCCGAGCGCGCCGCCCACCGACATCATCAGGTAGAACCGGGTCAGGTGGCGCGGGTCGGGCTTGTGGCGGGCGAGCTCACCGTGGCAGAACATGCAGGCGACGAACAGGCCCGCAAGGTACAGGGGTGCTGCGACCGACAGCGACAGCGACGGGATCTTCCAGGCCATCAGCGGCAGACCCGGGATCAGCAGGCCGATGTAGAGCCAGCGCACATACCAGCGCGGATGGTCGAAGCACAGGATGAAGGTGATCAGGTACAGCGACAGCGGCACCACCCACATGAACGGCACGCTGGCTATGTTCTGGGTGATGTGATTGCTGATCGCCAGCAGCATCACCGACCCCATCGCCGACAGCGACAGCCACTGCACCTGTGCGCCGATGGAGGGCTTGCTCGCCGCAGCGTCGGAGGCTTCGGCAGCGGTCTGCGCCGGCATCGGGTTGTCGCGCGCGGCCTTGATCGAGATCCAGCCGGTGGTCGCGCAGACCACGACGAAGCCGGCGTAGATCACCGACCAGCCCCAGCCCAGCGCGTTCAGGTTGAGCCACGGTTCGAACAGCACCGGGAAGCCGAGCAGCGCCAGCAGCGAGGCGAAGTTCGACAGCGCGAACAGCCGGTACGGCACGCCGGTACGGAAGCGCTGCCAGTACCACGTCTGCAGCAGCGGCGTGGTGGTCGACAGCAGGAAGTACGGCAGGCCTATGGTCAGCGTGAGCAGTATCAGGATGCGCAGGATCGGCTCTTCGTCGCCGATCGGCTTCCAGGCCTCGGAAGCCAGGATCGGCAGCGTCACGATCGACAGCACCATCAGGCCGATGTGCAGCCAGGTCTGCCGCTTCTGGCCGAGGCGGGTGGTCAGGTCGGCATAGGCATAGCCGGCGAGCAGGGTGCTCTGGAAGAACACCAGGCAGGTGGTCCAGACCGCGGCCGAGCCGCCGAACCACGGCAGGATCTGCTTGGCGATGATCGGCTGCACCAGGAACAGCAGGAAAGCCGACAGGAAGATGGTGCCGGCGTAGGGGAGGATCGCGGACGTCGACAGCGTCGGCGCGGGCGTGACAGGCTGGGCGGGTGCGGACATCGGCGGCTCGGTTGTGGCGCGGCAACGCCGCAGGGGGCACGGCAAAGCCGCGGATTATCCGCGAAACGCGGGTGCCCGCATATCGTTGACCGGGAGAGGCCACCCCCGCGCCTCGAAAAGCAGCGCGCTGTGGTGGATGCGGAGGGGGGCGCGCCGGTACTCCGGTGCGGTCACTGGATCCGGTAGACCATCCCGCCTGGCCTGCCCGGCAACCGCATCTCGAACTCGCCGGATCCGATGTCCCACACCTCGAAGCATTCGTTCATCGATACTGAGCGTTGGCTAGGCCACCAGAACGTTTTCAGGGCGAAGCATACGACGTCGCGTGCAGGGTCGATCCGCACCGTGCCACTCGTCGAGCTGAAGCTGTTCTCCAAAGAGGTCAGGTTGACGCCGCGCAGGACGAACGAGTGTATCCGGTTGCTGCCGCGGACATAGACGTAGGTACGCTGCGACGCGGTGAAGTGCTGCGCTAGGGTATCCCCGACAAGCCGCTGGCCTTTGCCGGTCGCCTCCGATTCCTTCAGCTTTGCGGCGGCTTCGGCGCGCCTTGTCGCATCCGCGGCGAGGGCAAGCCGACCGCGCTCGGGTACTTCGCGGACCTGCTCGGCGGGGACGGCGAAGTTGAGGTTGCCCACCACGACGCCGCCCCGGCCGATGCCGAAGGTGGTGATCCCGATCAGGCGGGCCTGCTCGTCGAACAGTCCACCGCCGCTGGAGCCGCCCGCGATCGGGGCGGAGGTCTGGATCCAGGGTTCGACGCGGTCCTTGGTGACGAGCGTGCGCAACGAGGAAATCAGCCCGTCGCTCAGGGTGAGTTCCAGGCCCCGCGGCGCGCCGATCGCATAGACCCGCTGGCCGATCCGCAGCTCGGCGCTCGAACCCAGCACGACCGCTGGCGCCGTCAGCCCGGGCACCCGCATCTGGCACAGATCGCGCTCGACGTCGGGGAACTCGAGAGTGGCCTGCAGCACGACCGGGCCGTTGACCACCTCGACGCGCTGGCTCTTGCGCAGCACGTGGCAGTTGGTGATGACGGTTTCAGGCCCGATCACGACTGCGCTGCCTGTCGCGAGCGGCTGGGCCTTGGACTCGGTGCTCGCATAGGTGATCACCATGAACACGCTGGGCGACAGCTTCTCGAATAGGGCGGTCGGCGCAAGCGCCTGGGCGTGGACCAGGGCGGGCAGCAATGCCGCGAGGGTCATCGCGGCGGCGAGGGCCAGGCCTCGGTGCGGCCGGAAGCGGCGGGTCATACCGCCTGCCGCTTCAACGGGGTGCAAGCAGCCCACTCAGGTCCTCCAGGGTCAGCGGGCGTGCGGGTGCTGCGCCCTGTCCATCTCGCGCAAGCCGCATCTCGAGGCCCTCCTGCGCATGCTTCGCCGTGAAACGATCCGACCGCAGGTAGGCCCGCAGGAGGTCGCCCGCGCGCACGAACACCACGCTGCCAGACTCGCCGACGAACGCGCCCACAGACCCGTCGAACAGGCCGCCGGTGCGCCCCACCTCCGAGGCCGGCACGCTCCGGCCTGGCGGCGCTGGGGCCTTCGGGTCCAGCAGGTCGAGCATCACCATCCGCGCCAGGCTCGCGGCGCCCATCGCGACCGCGCCGCGGAAAAGCGCCGCGCCGTCTGCCGACCAGGCGTCCATCGAGGCCCGGATGTTCGCGGTGCCCAGCGGCGGCGATTCGAAGATGAAGCCGCGGGCATAGGCGTCCGCGCTGCCGCCCGGGCGGGCCATGCGGGCGACGCTCTGTATGGTGAACACGTCCACCGTTTCCGAGAATGCTATCGTCGATTCGATCACGAGTGTCGCCTGTCCGGCCGGCGCCTTCGCGGCACCGGTCGGCGCAGGGTCCCCGGCCGCCTTGCCCTGCACGTGCTCGAACCCGCCCACAGGGAAGCGGGTCTGGCCGGCGAAGGCAGCCTCCAGTTCATCGCTCAGTGCGGCGTTCGGATCGAAGGTACCCAGGGCGTCGAGCAGCCGGGGAAGCTCCAGGGCGAATTCCTCCATGGTGCGGGCGAACTTGGCGCGCAGGATCGCCTCGCCGATCGCCGCGCCGATGACCACGCCGAGCAGGCCGGCCGCGCCGGCGCCCGGTGGGATGTAGGTTCCGCTCAGTGCCCGGTTGACGTTGGCACGCGTATTGTCGAGCAGGCTCAGGTTCGGCACCGCGCTGACCACGCGCACGGAGCGGATCGCCGCCGCGTCCTCGGGCGCGAGGGCGCGCGTCGGCACCGGCTGCGCCCAGGCGGTGGCGGATACCGGCGAAACGGCGATGGCTATCGCCAGCGCCAGCGCAAACGGCCATGTCAGCGGTGCGCAGCGGCCGGGCGTCCTCATTTCCCGATCAGCCCTTTCAGTTCGTCGAGGGTCGTCTCGCGTCGGCTGGACCCGCCATCTGACGCCTGCGTGAAAGCCAGCAGCGCGACGCGAGCGCGATCGGCGAGCGCCGCACCCTGCGCTTTGCGCATGATAGCAATATCCCGGCCGCGCTCGTCGACCACGTCGATGCGTGCCACGACGCGTCGGGCAGGTCCCGTGGCGGAAAGCGTGGCCTGGAGGCTGCCGAGGTAGAGCACCTCGCCTGGCTCGGTCCGGAACACCGCATCGCCCAGCGGCAAACCGAACCAGCCCACCCCGCCCTGCGTGCCGACCGCCCGGCGCAGCACATGCGTCCCGGCCGGCAACTCGACTACGGCGAGGCGACCGCTGAACGTGGCGCCGTCCTTACCGGCGCCGGACCAGTCGAGTGCGATCCCGGCACCGGTCACGGGAACAGACACAGCCGGCCGGTCGCGCCCGGTCGCGCTCTCGATCTGGTACCAGAACGCGCTCACGAAGCCGTCGGTGACCGTGCCGGAGAACACCACCACGGAGGAGCCCGCCCGCGCGGGGTCGAATCCGCGTTCGACGTTGGCGGTGCCCGGGCTGGTGCAGCCCGCGCTGGCGGCGAGCGATGACAGCAGGCAGCCGAGGGCGCGCCGGCGCTTCAATGCTGCAGGATCTTCGCCAGGAAATGCTGCGCCCGCTCCGAGCGCGGGCTGCCGAAGAAGGCCTCCTTCGTCGCGTCCTCGACGATCTCGCCGCGGTCCATGAAGATCACCCGGTCGGCGACCTTGCGCGCGAAGCCCATTTCGTGGGTTACGACCATCATCGTCATGCCTTCGTGCGCCAGCTCGACCATCACGTCCAGCACCTCGTTGACCATCTCCGGGTCGAGGGCCGAGGTGGGCTCGTCGAACAGCATCGCGATCGGGTCCATCGACAGCGCACGCGCGATGGCTACCCGCTGCTGCTGCCCGCCGGACAACTGGCCGGGGAACTTGTCCTTCTGTTCGATCAGGCCGACCCGGTCGAGCAGCTTCAGGCCGCGCGCCTTCGCCTCGTCGGCCGGGCGACCGAGCACCTTCACCTGGCCCAGGGTCAGGTTCTCGGTGATCGACAGGTGCGGGAACAACTCGAAGTTCTGGAACACCATGCCGACGCGGGCGCGCAGCTTCGGCAGGTCGGTCTTCGGGTCGGCGCAGGAGATGCCGTCGACGATCACGTCGCCCTTCTGGAAGGGCTCGAGCGCGTTCACGCACTTGATCAGGGTCGACTTGCCGGAACCGGACGGGCCGCAGACCACGACAACCTCGCCTTTCTCGACGCTGGTCGTGCAGTCGGTCAGCACCTGGAAGCTGCCATACCACTTCGAGATGCCCTGGATGTCGATCATCGGCATGCTGTGGTTCTCCGTGGGCCGTACGCGCGGTGCATCAGCGGATGACGGCGATCTTGCGCTGCAGTTGCCGGACAGCCAGCGACAGCGTGAAGCAGATGATGAAATAGACGACCGCGACGAACAGGTACATCTCGATCAGCCGGCCGTCGCGCTGCGCGATCTTGGCTGCCGCGCCGACGAAGTCGGTGGCCGAGATCACATAGACCAGCGAGGTGTCCTGGAACAGGATGATGGTCTGGGTGAGCAGCACCGGGATCATGTTGCGGAAGGCCTGCGGCAGCACCACCAGTCGCATCGTCTGGTTGTAGTTGAGGCCGAGCGCCTGTGCGGCATAGATCTGCCCGCGCGGGATCGACTGAATGCCTGCGCGCATGATTTCGCAGAAATACGCCGCCTCGAACATGATGAAGGTGATGATTGCGGTGCGTTCCGCGCCCACCTGCGGCGGCCGCTCATAGCCCATCGCCACCTGCAGGATCACCGGTACCAGGAAGAAGAACCAGAAGATCACCAGCACCAGCGGGATTGAACGCATCAGGTTCACGTAGCCGGCGGCGAACATCGACAGCGGCTTGATCGGCGACAGCCGCGCCAGCGCCAGCAGGGTGCCGAAGAACAGCCCGCCGAGTGCCGCGATCGCGGTGAGATGCAGCGTGTACTGCATGCCCTTCCACAGGTAGGGCAGGGAGCCGCCGATCACCGACCAGTCGAAATCCATCGTCGCTCCCTACTTCCCGCCGGCGATATAGCCGGGAACGGCGGTGCGCCGCTCGATCAGCGCCATCACCCGGTTGGCGGTCATCGCGATCGCGATGTAGACCAGCGTGGCGGCGGTGAATGCCTCGAAGAAGCGGAACGTGTATTCGCCCATCTCGCGCGTTCGGAACGTCAGCTCGGCAAGCCCGATGGTGAGCGCGATGGACGTGTTCTTGATCAGGTTCATCGTCTCGCTGGTGAGCGGCGGGATGATGATCCGGAAAGCCATCGGCAGAAGCACGAAGCGGTACATCTGGGTGGTGGTCAGGCCGATCGCCTGCGCCGCATGGCGCTGGCCGCGCGGCAGCGACTGGATGCCTGCGCGCACCTGCTCGGCGATGCGCGCGGAGGTGAACAGGCCGAGGCAGAGCGTGGCCGACAGGAACTGCGCATGCGAAGGCTCGGCGGCGACCACCCAGGCCTTCAGCGGCGGGACGAACTCGGGCACGACGAAGTACCACAGGAACATCTGCACCAGCAGCGGGATGTTCCGGAACAGTTCTACCCAGGCATTGCCGAGGAACACCAGCATGCGGCTGTCGCTGGTGCGCAGCGTGCCGATCACCGACCCGAACAGCATCGCGATGATCCAGGCGCAGGCGGCGACGCCGAGCGTCCACCAGAGCCCGGAAAGCAGCATCTCCCAGTAGAAGACGCCGCCTTCCGGCAGTTCCTGCAGGAATACCGACCAGTCGAGGCTGATTCCCATCGCGCGCGCTTGCGGGAGCCCTCGGCTGGCTGCTACTGCACGCCCTGGTCGTTAGGGTCCTTGAACGCCTCGCGCAGCGCCTGAGTGACCGGGAAGTTCAGGTTCACCTTGCGTGGCGGGATGGGGCTCAGGAACCACTTCGCGTACAGCTTCTCGATCTCGCCGGACTTCATGAGGCCGCCGATCGTGCGGTCGACCAGTGCCTTGAAGGGCGCGTCATCGCGGCGCAGCATCACGCTGTAGGGCTCGGTGCGAAGCGACTCCGGGATGATCCGGAACTCGGCCGGGTTGCGGGCATTGGCGATCTGTCCGGCAAGCAGCACGTCGTCCATCACGAATGCGGAGACCCGGTCGTCGACCAGCAGCAGGAACGACTCGGAGTGATCCTTGCCGTAGATCTCTTTCACGTCGATGCCGCTGGTGCGCTCGTACCGCTTCAGCAGCGGCACCGAGGTGGTGCCCGCGGTGGTCGAGATCGTGCGCCCGTTCAGGTCGGCGAGCGTCTTGATCGGGGAGTTGGCCTTGACCGCCGCGGTAACGTGGATCACGAAGTAGGTCGGCCCGAATGCGACCTGCTTCTGGCGTTCGACCGAATTGGTGGTCGAGCCGCACTCGAGGTCGATCGATCCGTTCTGCAGCAGCGGGATGCGGTTGGCCGAGGTGACCGGCTGCAGCACGACCTTCAGGTTGGGCAGCTTGAGTTCAGCCTTGATCGCATCGACCACCCGCGCGCAGATGTCCATCGCATAGCCGACGGCCTGCTGCTTGTCGTCGAGATACGAGAACGGGACGGAGGCTTCGCGGTGGCCGATGGTGATCGTGCCGGTGTCGCGGATCTTGGCGAGGGTGCCGGTCAGGTTCTGGGCAGTGGCGGATGCCGACACAAGGGCAATCGCAGCGGCGATCGCAGTCGATGCAAGTCGCTTCAAGGGCGTCTCCGGTTGAACGGCGGGAAAGAAAGTCCTGTCTATTACAGTTACATGAAGCCACAGGCGGCGATTCTTGTCCACACCGCCCACCGATGCGCGCCCGGTCGGGTCATGCGAGTGACCCGACCGGGCGCTGCCGATGCCTTCGACGCGGAGTCGGAGTACGATTTGCACATAACCAGAACAGACTGGTCTGCGGGCCCTGCGGGGGACCGACAGCGCCAGTCGACGGATCCCTGGCGATCGCCGCACGGCGGCGGCGACCGGGGACCTTGCGCCGCGCGCCGCCTGCCGGCAGGAACGCGGGCCCGAAACGTTGGAGGAGAGACGATTGAAGTCGACGGATGTCCGTGATCCGGAGTATTTCCACAAGGTTGTCGATTGCCAGTACGCGTGCCCCGCGCACACGCCCGTACCCGAATACATCCGGCTGATTGCGGCCGGGCGCTACACCGAGGCCTACAAGGTCAACTGGGATTCCAACGTTTTCCCCGGCATCCTGGGGCGCACCTGCGATCGACCGTGCGAGCCGGCCTGCCGGCGTGGACGGGTGGAGGAAGCCAACCAGGACAAGCCCGAGCCGGTCGCGATCTGCAGGCTCAAGCGTGTCGCCGCCGACCACAAGGACGCTGCCGCGATCCGCGCGATGCTGCCGGCGCCGGCGGCGAAGAAGAACGGCCGCCGGATCGCCTGCGTCGGCGCGGGCCCGTCCTCGCTCACCGTCGCACGCGACCTCGCGCCGCTGGGGTACTCGGTCACGGTGTTCGACCGCGATCCCAAGGCCGGTGGCTTCATCCGCTCGCAGATCCCGCGCTTCCGGCTGCCGGAGTCGGTGATCGACGAAGAGGTCGGCTACGTGATCGACCTTGGCGTCGAGTTCCGTGGCGGCACCGAGATCCGCTCGATGCGCGACCTGCTCGCGCAGGACTTCGACGCGGTGTTCGTCGGCTCCGGCGCACCGCGCGGGCGCGACCTCGACCTGCCCGGCCGCCGGGAAGCGGCGGCGAACATCCACCTGGGCATCGACTGGCTGTCCTCGGTGTCTTTCGGCCACACCACGAAGATCGGCCGCCGTGTCATCGTGCTCGGTGGTGGCAATACCGCGATGGACTGCTGCCGCACCTCGCGCCGCCTGGGCGGCGAGGATGTGAAGGTCATCGTACGCTCCGGGTTCGACGAGATGAAGGCGAGCCCGTGGGAGAAGGAAGACGCCCAGCATGAAGGCATCCCGATCCTGAACTACCTGGTGCCGAAGTCCTTCGAGCACCGCGACGGTCGGCTGGTCGGCATGACCTTCGAGGCGGTGCGTGCCGAATACGATGCGCGCGGCCGCCGCCGGCTGGTGCCCACCGGGGAACCCGACCGGTTCGTCGAGTGCGACGACGTGCTGGTCGCGGTCGGCCAGGAGAACGCCTTTCCCTGGATCGAGCGCGACTGCGGCATCGACTTCGACGAGCACGGCATGCCGGTGGTCGATCCGGTCACCTTCCGCTCGACGCATCCGAAGGTGTTCTTCGGCGGCGACGCGGCGTTCGGGCCGAAGAACATCATCTGGGCGGTCGCGCACGGTCACGATGCAGCGGTGTCGATCGACCGCCTGCTGGAAGGCGAGGCGCTGGAAGACCGGCCGCCGCCGGGCGTGTCGATGATGTCGCAGAAGATGGGCATCCACGAGTGGAGCTACGACAATGCGGTGGCGCCGGAGGCCCGCTTCAAGGTGCCCTGGGCCGATGCACAGAAGGCGCTGGCCAGCATCCGCATCGAGGTGGAACTGGGCTTCGATGCGGCGACTGCCTTCAAGGAAGCACAGCGCTGCCTGAACTGCGACGTGCAGACCGTGTTCGCGCCCAAGGCCTGCATCGAATGCGATGCCTGCGTCGACATCTGCCCGATGGACTGCATCACCTTCACGCCCAACGGCGAGGAGGCCGACCTGCGCGGGCGGCTGACCGCGCCGGCGCTCAACCTCGCCCAGGCGCTGTACGTGCAGGAGGGCCTGAAGACCGGCCGGGCGATGGTGAAGGACGAGGACGTCTGCCTGCACTGCGGGTTGTGCGCCGAGCGTTGCCCGACCGGTGCGTGGGACATGCAGAAATTCCTCTATACGAAGACCCACGCAGGCCCCGCCTGCCGGGGGCGCGACGAAGCACAGCGGGATTCCGAGCGGAGGGCCGCCTGATGGATACGATCCTGCCGAACCTGCAGCAGGCGAAGCAGAAGCCGCGCATCGAGGCGGTCAACGACCTGGTGGTCAAGTTCGCCAACGTGAACGGCTCCGGGTCTGCCTCGGCCAACGAACTGTTCGCGCGCTCGATCCTGCGCATGGGCGTGCCAGTCTCGCCGCGCAACATCTTCCCGTCGAACATCCAGGGCCTGCCGACCTGGTACGAGGTGCGCGTGACCGAGGATGGCTGGCTGGGCCGGCGCGGCGGCGTCGACATGATGGTCGCGATGAACCCGCAGACCTGGGACCAGGACCTGAAGGAGATCGAGCCCGGCGGCTATCTGTTCTACGACTCGACCAAGCCGCTGCCGCCGGAGAAGTTCCGCGACGACGTGCACGTCATCGGCGTGCCGCTGACCGCGATGACCAATGCGCGCTGGAGCGTGCCGCGCGAGCGCCAGCTGCTGAAGAACATGGTCTGCCTGGGCGCGCTGGCCGCGCTGCTCGACATCGACCTGGCCGAATGCGAGAAACTGGTCGGCGAGCAGTACAAGGGCAAGGAGAAGCTGCTCGCGCCGAACATCGAGGCGCTGCGGCTGGGGCGCGATTGGGCGCGCGACAACCTGGCCTGCCCGCTGGGCATCCGGGTCGCACGGGCCGACAATGTCGGCGACCGCATCTTCATCGACGGCAACTCGGCTGCGGCACTGGGTGCCGTGTACGGCGGCGCATCGGTCTGCGCCTGGTATCCGATCACGCCGTCCTCGTCGCTGGCAGAGGCTTTCCTCGCTTACTGCGCAAAGTACCGGGTCGACCCGCAGACCGGCAGGCATCGCTATGCCGTGGTGCAGGCCGAGGACGAGCTGGCTTCGATCGGCATGGTGGTCGGCGCCGGTTGGAACGGCGCACGTGCATTCACCGCGACGTCGGGGCCGGGCATCTCGCTGATGACCGAGTTCATCGGCCTGGCCTACTTCGCCGAGATTCCGGCCACGATCGTCAACGTGCAGCGCGGTGGCCCGTCGACCGGCATGCCGACACGCACCCAGCAGGCCGACGTGCTCGCCTGTGCCTATGCCTCGCATGGCGACACCAAGCATCCGCTGTTGTTCCCGATGGACCCGAACGAGTGCTTCGAGATGACCGCGCAGGCGCTCGATCTCGCCGACCGGCTGCAGACGCCGGTGTTCGTGATGACCGACCTGGACATCGGGATGAACCAGCGGCTGACCGCGCCGTTCGCATGGGACGATTCGCGCGGCTACGACCGTGGCAAGGTGATGACGAACGAGATGCTGGAGGCCGGGCGCGATTTCGGCCGCTACCTGGACGTCGACGGCGACGGCATCCCGTTCCGCACCTATCCCGGTACCCACCCGACGAAAGGCGCGTTCTTCACCCGCGGCACCACACGCGATGCGTATGCACGCTACTCGGAAGCCGGGCACGACTATCTGTACAACGTGCAGCGGCTGCTGCGCAAGTTCGATTCGGCGCGCGCCATCGTGCCGGCGCCGGTCGAGCGAAAGGCGGCGAAGGAGACCCGGATCGGTGCGATCTACTACGGCTCCACGACGCCCGCGATGGACGAGGCGATCGTCGCACTGGAAGCGCAGGGACTGCAGGTCGACCTGCTGCGCATCCGGGCCTTCCCGTTCGCCGATGCGGTCGGCGCGTTCATCGCGTCGCACGACCTGGTGTTCGTGGTCGAGCAGAACCGGGATGCACAGCTGCGCACGCTGCTGGTGAACGAGCTCGACACCGACCCGGCGAAGCTGATGCGGGTGCTGCACTACGACGGCACGCCGATCACGGCGCGCTTCATCACCCGTGCGATCGGCGACCACCTGCGCGCGATCGGCGGCCGGCCGGCACCGGCAGCACCGTCCAGCCCGGCTGCGCGCGCCTGAGGAGAAGACCATGACCTATCTCGCGAAACCGAAGCTGCACCACCCCTCGCTCGAGCGCAACCGTGTCGGCTACCTGCGCCGCGACTACGAGGGCAAGATCTCGACGCTGTGTGCCGGCTGTGGCCACGACTCGATCTCGGCGGCGATCATCCAGGCCTGCTGGGAGCTGGACATCGAGCCGCACCGGGTCGCCAAGCTGTCCGGCATCGGCTGCTCGTCGAAGACGCCCGACTATTTCCTGGGCAATTCGCACGGCTTCAATACGGTGCACGGGCGCATGCCTTCGGTGCTGACCGGCGCCAACCTCGCCAACGGCGACCTGCTGTACCTGGGCGTCTCCGGCGATGGCGACTCGGCATCGATCGGCCTCGGCCAGTTCGCGCACGTGATGCGGCGCGGGGTCAACATGACCTACATCGTCGAGAACAACGGCGTGTACGGCCTGACCAAGGGGCAGTTCTCGGCGACCGCCGACCAGGGCTCGAAGTCCAAGCGCGGCGTGGCCAACACCGACTCGCCGATCGACATGGTGAGCCTCGCGCTCCAGCTGGGCGCTACCTTCGTCGCGCGCGGCTTCTCCGGCGACAAGCAGCAACTGGTGCCGCTGATCAAGGCGGCGATGGCGCACCCGGGGGCTGCGTTCATCGACGTCGTGAGCCCGTGCGTCGCGTTCAACAACCACGCGGGCAGCACGCGCAGCTACGACTTCGTGCGCGAGCACAACGAGGCAGTCAACCGGCTCGACTTCTGGCCCTCGCGCGAGGCGATCACCGCCGACTACCCGCCGGGCGAGGCGATCGACATCGCCCAGCATGACGGCTCGGTGATGCGGTTGCGCAAACTCGATGCCGCCTACGATCCGACCGACCGGGTGCAGGCGATGAACCTGATCCAGATGCGCTCGGCGCAGGGCGAGGTAGTCACCGGGCTGCTCTACGTCGACCCGGATCCGGAGGACCTGCACCAGCACCTGAACACGGTCGAGGCGCCCCTGTTCACGCTGGGCGCAGCGGAACTGTCGCCGGGGGCCGCGACGCTGGCGTCGATCAACGCCGCCCTGCGCTAGCGGCGGGCTTGGCGGTGCCGGGGCTACCGGCACCGCGGTCGCCTGACCGGCGGCAGCCCAGTGGGCCTGCGGGTCAGGCCGTCTTGCGCCGGTCGGCGAACACCTTTCGGAACTTGGCGACCTTGGGCGCCACCACGTACTGGCAGTAGGGTTCATGCCCGTGCTGCACGAAGTACTCCTGGTGGTAGTCCTCGGCGATCCAGAACCGTGCGGCCGGCGTGACCTCGGTGATGATCGGCGCCTGGAAGACCTGCTTTACCGTGAGTTCGGTGATGAAAGCCTCGGCTTCCCGCTGCTGGCCGTCGCCGTGGCAGAAGATCGCCGAGCGATATTGCGGGCCCACGTCATTGCCCTGTCGGTTCCTGGTCGTCGGGTCATGGATGGTGAAGAACACCGCGAGGATGTCGCGGAAGGTCACCCTGGCCGGATCGAAGGTGATCCGGACGACCTCGGCATGCCCGGTCTTCGCGCCGCAGACCTGGGCGTAGGTGGGCTGATCGACATGGCCACCCATGTAGCCGGACTCGACCGACTCGACGCCCGCGAGATCGTCGAAGACGGCCTCCAGGCACCAGAAGCAGCCGCCTCCCAGGGTTGTCACCTGCAGTTCGGACGTGGTCATGGGTGTCTCGTTCTATCGGAAAGAAGCATTGGAACGGTCAGCCTGCTGCGGCCGGGGTTGCGCTCGTGCCGAACCAGGAGCGTACGCACGCCTGCGCCAGGGCCTGCGTTGCATCGACCACCGGCAGCGTTCCGGGGCGCGACATCGCGGCATGGGCGAGCGGCAGCTCGGTACAGCCCAGCAGCACCGCGTCGATGATCTCATCATCGCGTCCTTCCCGGGCCGCGCGTGCAGACGACGAAGCGAGCGTGTCGAGCGCGCCGGCGAGCAGCGCCCCGGCGGCATCGAGATGGCATGCCTTCACCGCTTCGATCGAGGGATCCACGTAGTGCCGCTGGAGGGCCTCGTCGTGCGGCAGCACGCGATGGCCGAACATGGCCAGCCTGTGCGGATAGAAGCCGGCTGCGTGGGTGCCGCGGGTTGCGAGAAGCGCGATTCGCCGGTAGCCGCCGCCGGTGATCGACGCCGACGCGCCCGGCGGCAGCGAGAGCGCCTGCGCCGCGGCGTCTGCGATGTGCAGGATCGGAAGGCCGCCGCCGGCGACCAGTTCGTCGTACCAGAAGTGCGCCGTGTTGCAGGCGATGGCGACCCGATCAACGCCGCAGCCGGCAAGGCTGCGCAGTGCCTCGACCAGCATCGGCACCGGAGACGGTCCGCGTCCTTCGATCGCCGCGAGGCGGTCGGGTACCTGCGGCACCGACCACAGGAGCACGGGGATATGGTCGACATCGCTGGCCGCTGGCGTCGCGCGGATCAGTTTGGCGACGAAGTCGGCACCGGCGAGCGGGCCCATGCCCCCGAGCACGCCGAGCATGCGCTGCGCGGGCCGGCGCGGATCGCGACCGATCGAGCCTCGGGAAGTCTCCATATGCCGCAGGATACCGAATCGGTCGCCTCGGGGCGCGCGCCGGACGCCACGTCGGCGCCTGTCGTGCTCGGTTATCATCGGCGCCTCCCGAATCCACTGCATTGCGACCGCCACGATGTCTTCGAAACCGACCGCCAGCGAGCATCTTGTCCAGAACTGGGTCGTGTCGAAACCGCTGGCGCGCTCCCGCAGCGGGATCGTCGCATCGCAGAACCGGATCGCCGCCCAGGTCGGTGCGCGGGTACTGGCCGACGGCGGCAATGCCGTCGATGCCGCTGTGGCGACCGGCTTCTCGCTGGCCGCCTGCGAGCCCTGGAACAGCGGGCTGGGCGGCATCGGCTTCATGATGGTCTACATCGCCGCCGAAGACCGCGTGTACGTGGTCGACTTCGGGCCGAAGTCGCCCGGGCGCGTCGATCTTGCTGACTATCCGCTGACCGGAGGTACCACCACCGACCTGTTCACCTGGCCGGCGGTGAAGGACGATCGCAATGTGCACGGTCCCTGGTCGTTCGCAGTGCCCGGCCATGTCGACGGCCTCGGCCTCGCGCTCGAGAAGTTCGGCACGCGCAGTTTCGGCGCGATGATGGCGCCGGCGATCGAACTCGCCGAGCAGGGCATCGCCGTCGACTGGTATCTCACGCTGAAGATCGCCACGGCGGCGCGCGACCTTCAGCGTTACGCGTCGACGAAGGCGATCTGGATGCCCGACGGGCTGCCTCCGGTCACGGCGCCGGGCGCCGAACTCGCGCGCCTGAAGCTCACTGGCCTGGCCGACACCATGCGCACGCTGGCGAAGAACGGCCGGCGCGACTTCTACGAAGGCGAGGTGGCCCGTTCGATCGCCGAAGACACGCGCAGGCTCGGCGGCATCCTCGATGCCGACGACCTTGCCGGCTTCCGTGCCCGGTTCCTCGAGCCGCTCGAGATCGATTACCGTGGTGCGCGTCTGGCGCTTGCCCCCGGGCTCACCGCCGGTCCGTCGATGGCGCGCGCGCTGCAGCAGCTGGTCGACCAGAAGTTCGTCAAGGGTCCGCCGACGGCCGACAGCTTCGTTGCCTATGCGCAGGCGCTGCGCGAGGCCTACAGCGATCGCCTCGCGACGATGGGCGAGGCGACGGTGGATATCGTCGAACAGGCCGACATCCGGTCGCCATCCTGCACGACCCACCTGAACGTGATCGACCGCGATGGCAACATGGTCGCGCTGACGCAGACCCTGCTGTCGGTGTTCGGCAGCCGCGTGGTGCTGCCCGGTACCGGCATTCTGATGAACAACGGCATCAACTGGTTCGACCCGCGACCGGGCCTGCCGAATTCCCTTGCGCCGAACAAGCGCGCGCTGACCAACATGTGCCCGGTGATCGCCCGCAAGAACGGCAAGCCGTGGTTCGCCGTCGGGGCCTCCGGCGGGCGCAAGATCATGCCGGCGGTGATGCAGCTCACCTCGCTGATGATCGACCATGGGCTCGACCTCGAGAAGGCGTTCCACCAGCCGCGCATCGACGCCAGCGGCAGCGACCATGTCGGGGTCGATCCGCGGCTGCCGGCCGGCGTTCGCAAGGCGCTGGAGGCGAAGTTCCCGGTGAAGGCGACCGAACTGGTGGTCTATCCTACCAACTTCGCCTGCCCGAGCGCGGTGCTGAAAGATCCGGTCACCGGCAACTGTTTCGGCGCGACCGACGTGCTGTCGCCATGGTCGGGTGCGGTGAGCGAAGAGGAAGCCTAGGCCTTCGGGAGACTGGCGCGACCGGCGGTACGCTCCGGCGCTGCCTCCAGCAGCGCAGCTCGCAGCGCGGCCAGCGCGGCCAGCGGTCGGCTGCGCGCCCGGTAGATCAGGAACACCGGGCTTGCCGGCAGCGGTGGTTTGACTTCGACGATGCGGATGCGGCCGGCGCGGCGCATCGCCTCGGCCGCGGTCGCCGGCGCGAGCGTCAGCAGCGAACCTTCGGCGGCAAGTTCGATGTTCGAGGCATAGACCGCAGACTCGACCCTGGGCAGCGGCGGCAGCAATCCGGCCGTGGTGAACGCGCTGTCGATCAGTTCGCGCGCGAAGCTGCCGCGTGCCGGCAGCGCCCAGTCGCGTGCCTGCAGGCTGGCCAGTGCGACCGGCGGGCGCGTACCGCCCGCGCCGGCACGGCGCCGGCCGCTGGCAGCCGCCCGTTCGACGATCACCGTACGTTCATCGAACAGGCGCTCGAACACCAGGTCGTCGATGCGCGAAGCCTCGGGGCCGCCAGACTGTTGAACTTCGCGCCCGATCGCCGCGTCGAGCAGGCCGCCGGCGACCGATGCGAGCAGTTGCGCGGCCGGGGCCTCCTGCACGCTGATTCGCAGGGCCGGATCATCGGCGAGCACCCGCGCCAGCACCCTGGGCAGCAGGGCCTGCATCGCCCGCGGGATGGTGCCCAGGCGCAGCAGTGGCTGTCCGCCCTCGCGGGCGCTGCCGTCGATGGCATCGATCTCGGCCAGCGCGATCGAAAGCCGCTCGATGAACATCCGGCCGAATACGGTCGGCACTGCGCCACGCCGGTCGCGCGAGAACAGCGGATGGCCGATCGCGGTTTCGGCCGCGCGCAGCAGCATCGACGCTGCGGGCTGGCTGATGCCGAGCGCGCGGGCCGCGCGATGCACCGAGCCCAGCCGCGCGATCGCCTCGACCAGCCGGAGTTGCCGGAGGGAGAGCTGGCTGGTGGCTGCGGAGGGCGGATACGCAGCAGGCATGGCAGGCGGGACGAGACCGGGGACCGGGACGGGAGGGCGGGGAGGCATGCTGGACCGGAAAATGTGGACTGAAAAACAAGGACCGAAAAAAGGATAAGACAAACGGATAAAAAGATCGGAAAAAGTGATTGTTTACCTTATCTATCGCTTCAGCTAGCCTCGTGCCTCCCAGACTCATGGCGGAAGAGCGTTCCATGAATGCCGCCCTGAGAGCGGCGGCCTGAGTCGCCGCCAGCGCAGCAAGCGACGCGAGTCGGGCAACACGCAACACGCAGCAGCCACGAGCGCAGCGCACCGCATCACCGCAGGGCGAACCCGGCATCCGACCGCGGTGCCCCGGCTCGTGAACCAGGAGGACGATCCGATGGATACCGACGCTTCGAAGGCTGCCAGCGCCGCAGGTAACGTTCGCGATTTCCGTATCGAACGCATCGAGGCGTTCGGCGTCGCGGTACCGCTGGTGGGCGAGGGCTTCAAGAACGCCTACACCACGAAGAGGGTGCAGAAGAGCGTGATCGTCCGGATGACCTCGGCCGGCGGCGCGGTCGGCCTGGGCAACATCGATCCGTCGCCGGGCTACTCTGAAGAGACGGTCGAGGATTCGCTGGCGGTGATCCGCAACGTGCTGGTGCCGGCGGTGACCGGCATGGATGCGTCCAACGCGCATGTACTGCTCGACCGGATGGATGCCGTCCAGCCAGCCTTCCTCGATGCAAAGGCGGCGATCGAGATGGCCTGCACCGACCTGGTCGCGCGCGCCTGCGGGTTGCCGGTGCACACCTGGCTCGGCGGCGCGGTGCGCGACCGGGTGTCGTTCAATGCGTGGATCGGCATCCTGTCGCCGGACGAGGCGGCCACCGAGGCGAAGCGATGGTACGACCGCGGTTTCCGCTCGGCGAAGATCAAGGTCGGTGGTGGCATCGAAGCCGATCGCGACCGGGTGCTTGCGGTGCGCGCTGCCGTCGGCGATGGCATGCAACTGCGCATCGACGCCAATGCCGGTTATCCGGCCGATGAATCGATCCGCCTCGCGCACATGGTCGCCGGCGCCAACCTGCAACTGTTCGAGCAGCCGGCACCGGCCGACGACCTCGCCGGCATGGCCCGAGTGCGGCGCGAAGGCGGTGGCGTGCCAGTGATGGCCGACGAGTCGGTGCTCGACCATGCCAGCCTGCTGGCGATCATCCGTGCCGATGCCGCCGACCTGGTGAAGCTCAAGGTGATGAAGCAGGGCGGCTTCCTGCGCGCGCGCCGGATGCTCGAGACCGCGTCTGCGGCGGGCCTGCGCGTGGTGATCGGCCATGGCTTCGGCCTGGGCGTGAATACCGTCGCCGAAATCATGATGGCCGCGACCAGCGCCGCGGTGATCGACGGGCTGGAATGCGTCGGCCCGCTGAAGACCGCGGACGACATCGTCACCCGCAAGCTCGACCTGACCGGCGGGTCGATCCCGCTGCCCGGCGGACCCGGCCTCGGCGTCGAACTCGACGCCGACAAGCTGGCTGCCTACCGGTTCGATTGACCGCGTCGACCAGTGACTGACAGGACCCTGCAAACATGACCCTACCTTCCACCGCCCTCGAAGAACTCGAACACCGCCGCGAGAAGGCCCGCGCCATGGGCGGGCCCGCCAAGCTCGCAAAACGCAAGGCCGCCGGCCAGCTCAATGCGGAGGAGCGGCTCGCGCTGCTGGTCGACGCGGGGACCTTCCGCGAGTCTGGCCTGCTCGGCGAATCCGGCGTGTTCGAGTCCGACCGCGGCAAGACCCCGCGCGACGGCAAGATCGTCGGCTTCGGAAAGGTCGGCGGGCGCGACTGCGGCGTCGTGATCAACGACTTCACCGTCAAGGGATCGTCGACCTCGTCCACCAACTCGAAGAAGATGGGCCATGTACGGCGCACCGCCATCGAGTGCGGCATGCCGTTCATCCACATCGGCGAGTCGACCGGTGCACGCATGCCCGACACCATGGGCTCGAAGGGCATGGGCAACCTGCTCGGCAACGATCCGCACCAGTTCCGGCGCACCCGCGACAACCCGTGGGCGGCGGCGGCGCTCGACACCGCGTTCGGGTCCTCGGCCTGGATGTGCTGCTGCGCCGACTTCGCGGTGATGCGTAAGGGTTCGATCATGGCGGTGTCGAGCCCTAAGCTGGTGTCGATCGCCATCGGCGAGAAGGTCGACCTGGAGGCCCTCGGCGGCTGGCGGTTGCATGCCGAGACCACCGGGCTGATCGACCGCGTGGTCGATACCGATGCCGAGGCGATGGACGCGATCAAGCGCTTCCTGTCGTACATGCCCAGCCATAACGGCGAACTGCCCCCGGTGGCCGAGGTGACGCCGGGTTCGGGCGAGGGCCAGGACAGGATCCTCGGGCTGCTGCCGGAGAAGCGCACCCAGGTCTACGACATCCGCAAGATCCTCGAGGTGATCGCCGACCAGGGATCGATGTTCGAGCTCAAGCCGCGTTTCGGCAAGTCGGCGGTGGTCGCGCTGGCCCGCCTCGGCGGCAAGGTGGTCGGGCTGGTGGCGAACAATCCCGCAGCCTCGGGGGGCGCACTGACCGTGGATGCGATCCGCAAGATCCTCGACTTCACGGTGATGTGCGATTCGTTCAACATCCCGATGGTTCGCTTCATGGACACGCCCGGTTTCGTCGTCGGGCTCGAAGCCGAGCGCCGCGGCGCACCTGGTTTCATCATGAACTTCATGAACGCGACCTCTCTGGTGACCGTGCCGACGATCACCGTGCTGGTGCGCAAGGCCTACGGTCGTGCCTACGTGGCGATGGGCGGCGGGCGCAACAACGACGAACTGATCGCCTGGCCGACCGCCGAGATCAGTTTCATGGACCCGGCCGCGTCGACCCAGATCGTGCACGGCGTGTCGCCCGGGCAACCCGGCTGGGACGAGGCATTCGCCCACATCTCGCAGGACAGCGAGGTCTGGGACATGGCCTCGATGTACGCGGTGCAGAACGTGGTGCAGCCGCAGGAGACGCGCGACCACCTGATCGGCATGCTCGACGTCTACCGTCGGCGCCGCACCGGCGGCATCGGCCAGCACCTGATGCGCACCTGGCCGACGAGCTTCTGACGCCATGGCGACCGTGGATTTCGACAGCCTGCTCGCGCAGGCCCGCCGCGACGGACGCAGCAGCCTGTCCGAACCGGAGGCGAAGCAGGCACTGGCTGCAATGGGCATCGCGGTGCCGGCCGGCGAGGTGGCGGCCGATGCCGCGTCGGCCGCGGCGATCGCGGCACGGCTGCCCGGGCCGTTCGCGGTCAAGGTGGTCTCGCCGGACATCCTGCACAAGAGCGATGCACGCGCGGTCAGCATCCGGCTGGCCGACGCCGATGCGGTACGTGTCGCGGTCGAGACGATGTCGGCCGAACCGGCGGTGCAGGCCGCGCGCGTCGACGGCTGGCTGGTCGAACGCATGGCCGCACCCGGTGTCGAGATGGTGATCGGTGCGGTGCGCGACCCGCAGTTCGGCATGATGGTGATGGTCGGCCTCGGCGGCGTGTTCGTCGAGGTACTCGGCGATGTTGCGTTCCGGCTGGTGCCGGTCGCGCGCCATGAGGCCGAGTCGATGATCGATGCGCTCCAGGGCCGTGCCCTGCTCGACGGTGCGCGCGGCCGTGCCCCGGTGTCGCGCGCCGCGCTGGTCGACCTGCTGCTCACGGTCGGCGGCGAAGGCGGGCTGCTGCACCGGCATGGCGATTCGATCGCGGAACTCGACCTGAACCCGGTGATCGTGTCCGCCGATGCGGCGGTGGTGGTCGATGCGCGGGTGATCCTCGCGCCTGCCGCCGGCGCGGCGGGCGCGATGCAGGCGCGCGCGGCGGCCGCCTTGGACTACGCTCGGCTGTTCGCGCCGAAGTCGGTTGCCGTGCTCGGCGCGTCCGCGACCGAGACCTCGATCGCCAATACCTTCATCCGCCGGATGAAGAAGTTCGGCTATGCCGGTTCCATCTGGCCGATCCATCCGTCTGCGCCCGAGGTCGAGGGGCTGCCCGCCTTCCGCAGCCTCGCCGAGACGCCTGGCCCGGTCGACTATGCGTATGTCGCGATCAGCGCCGCAAGGGTGGCCGATGCGCTCGCGGCCGGTGCCGGCCGGCTCGGTTTCGCACAGGTGATCTCGAGCGGCTTCGGCGAGGTCGAGGAGGGCCGCGACCTGGAGCACGGGCTGGTCGAGGTCGCGCGCAACGGCGGCTTCCGTGTGATCGGGCCGAACTGCCTCGGGCTGTATTCTCCGCGCGGCGGGGTCACCTTCCCGGACGACGCGCCGCGCGAGACTGGCAGCATTGGCGTGCTGGCGCAATCCGGCGGGCTGTCGACCGACATCGTCAAGCGCGGCCAGGCGCGCGGCGTGCGCTTCTCGGGGCTGGTGACCATCGGCAACAGCGCCGATGTCGGCGCGGCCGAACTGGCTGGCTTCTACATGGCCGATGACCGTACGCGGGCGCTCGGCCTGTACCTGGAGTCGGCCAAGGACGGCCGGGCGCTGTTCGACCTGCTGCGCTCGCCGCGTGCCAAACCGGTGGTGCTGCTCAAGGGTGGCCGCACCCGCCAGGGCCACCTGGCGGCGGCCTCGCATACCGGCTCGCTCGCCGGCGACCTGCGCGCCTGGGAGGCGTTGTGCGAACAGACGCCGTGCGTGATGGTCGACACCGTCGACCGCTTCGTCGATGGGCTGCTCGCGCTGCAGGTACTGGAATTGCGCCCGTCCCGGCCGACCCGGCGCGTCGTGCTGTTCGGCAACGGGGGTGGCACCAGCGTGCTGGCCGCCGACTGCTTCTCGTCGGTCGGCCTGGACATCCTGCCGATGGACGAGACGGCGGTGGAGGCGATGCGCGCGCTGAAGCTGCCGCCAGGCACCGGCATCGTCAACCCGATCGACACGCCGGTCGGCACGCTGCTGCAGAGCGGCGGCGCGGTGGCGGGGAAGATCCTCGACATCGTCTACGTGTCGAGCGGCGCCGATGCGCTGGTGATGCACCTGAACCTCGCCGCGTTCGTCGGCCGCAGCGCCGGCGACCCGGTCGAGACGCTGATCGGCATCGCCGAGCAGGTCGGGCGGGCGCGCCCGGGCCAGCTGCATTTCATGCTGGTGCTGCGCTCCGACGGCTCGCGCGAACTCGACGATGCGCGCCGCGAGTACCGTCGCCGCGCGCTCGCTGCAGGCATCGCGGTGTTCGACGAGATCGCCGACGCTGGCCATGCACTGGCCGCAGTGTCGAAGCTCGAACATCGCCTCGCCGCGCGCGGTCGGGTCTGACCCCGGGGTCAGACCCCGGGGTCAGACCCCAGGGTCTGCCCGCGGACCGGGGCCGGCCGGATAGGCGACAATCGCAACACGAACCCGCTCAGGAGTGCAGCAGATGCCGATCATCGATGTGAAGAGTGAAATCACCGGCAACGTGTGGAAGATCGTGGCCCAGGTCGGCGACGTCGTCGAGGAAGAGGCGCCGATCATGATCCTCGAGTCGATGAAGATGGAAATCCCGGTCACCGCGCCGGAGACCGGCACGCTGGTCGAGATCTGCGTGACCGAAGGCAGTACCTGCAGCGAAGGCGCGGTCGTCGCCCGCCTGCAGGTCTGAGCGACGGTGACGCGATGATCCGCAAGCTGCTGGTCGCCAACCGCGGAGAGATCGCCTGCCGCGTGATCCGCAGCGCGAAGGCGCTCGGCATCGACACCGTCGCGGTGCATTCCGAGGCCGACGCGGACGCGCTCCATGTCGCGCTGGCCGGGCAGTCGGTGGCGATCGGACCTGCCGCCGCCACCGAGAGCTACCTGCTCGCCGACCGGGTGCTCGCCGCAGCCGTCGCGACGGGGGCCGATGCGATCCATCCCGGTTACGGTTTCCTGGCCGAGAACGCGACCTTCGCCGCGGCGGTCGAGGCGGCTGGCCTCATCTGGGTCGGGCCGACGCCGCAGTCGATCGACGACATGGGCGACAAGGAACGCGCCCGCGCGATCGCCCGCGCCGCCGGCGTGCCGGTGCTGCCGGGCAGCGAGCGCTTCGCGCCGGGCGATGCGCCGCCCGATGCAGCGAGGCTCGAAGCCGCGGCCGCGGCGGTCGGCTATCCGCTGCTGGTCAAGGCAGCGGCCGGCGGGGGCGGCATCGGCATGCGCCGGGTCGACGATGCGTCCGGCGTCGCCGCTGCCGTCGCGTCGACCCAGGCACTCGCCGCACGCGCATTCAAGGACGGGTCCGTCTACCTAGAGCGTTACGTGCCGCGCGCTCGCCATGTCGAAGTGCAGGTGTTCGGCTTCGGCGATGGCCGCGCCGTGCACCTGTACGAGCGTGACTGTTCGACGCAGCGTCGCTTCCAGAAGGTGATCGAGGAAAGCCCCGCGCCGGGCCTGTCCGAGGCGACCCGCCTGGCGATGTGCGAAGCGGCGACGGCGCTCGCGTGCGAGCAGCGCTATCGCGGCGCCGGTACGGTCGAGTTCGTCGTCGACGCCGACACCGGCGAGTTCTTCTTCCTCGAGATGAACACCCGCATCCAGGTGGAGCATCCGGTGACCGAGATGAACACTGGCACCGACCTGGTGGCGATGCAGTTGCTGTTGGCCGGCGGTGCCGCGTTGCCGGTGCAGGAACAGGCTGGCATTGCCGCGAACGGCCACGCGATCGAAGTACGTTTGTACGCGGAGCGTCCGCTGAAGGGCTTCCTGCCTTCAACCGGCACGCTGGCGACCTTCGAGATGCCAGCGGCCGGGGATGGCCTGCGCGTCGATGCCGGCGTGCGCGCCGGCGATGCGATCAGCCACTGGTACGACCCGATGATCGCGAAGGTGATCGCCCACGGGGCCAGTCGCGGGGAGGCGATCGACCGCCTGCTCGTCGCGCTCGGCGAGGTGCGTATCGAAGGCGTCGAGACCAACCTGCTGTTCCTGCAGCGCACGCTCGACCATCCATCGTTCCGGGCGGGCGAGGTGTTCACCGGCTTCATCGATGTACACAAGGCGGTGCTGCTGGCGAAGTGAGCGTGCGGCAGTCCTGGCCTTCCGGTCGCGGTCGAGCTCCGTTCGGGTAGAGTCGCTACCCTCTGCGCAGATGCCGCAAGTGCAAGGGAGTAGCCCGACGGTGAAGATGGCCGAGAATTCGTTGTTCGCGATCCTGCTGCGCGCGCGCTGGTGGATCAGCTTTGCGATCGCAGCCGCACTGGTGCTGCTGTCGTTCGTGCTGCTGCCCGATACCTTCCGGCTGATGGGCATCGTCGCCGGGCTTCCGTTCGCCGTAATCGGGGCGATCGCGCTGCGCAGGCAATGGGGGCGTCCCGGCGCGGCGCAGGTGGCGCGCATCACCGAGGCGGCAGGCGCGATGGCCTGGCCGGCGTTCGCCGCGCTGCTCGAGTCGTCGTTCCGGCGCGATGGTTGCACCATCGCCCGGTCCAATACCGACGCCTTCGATTTCGAACTGGAACGTCCCGGCACCGAGCATGCCGGGCGCAAGGTGCTGGTCAGTGCACGGCGCTGGAAGGCCGCGCGTACCGGCATCGAACCGCTGCGTGCGCTGCAGGCCGTGCGCGAGGCGCGCGGGGCTACGGGCGCGATCTACGTCTGCATCAACGAAGTGTCCGAGGGTGCGCGCCGTTTCGCCGACGAGAAGGGCATCACGATCTGGCAGGCGGGCGAGGTCGCGCATGCGCTGCACGGGTTGCCGATGGGGGGCGCTAGCGGCGGCGCCACGCCTGGCCTCAGTCGAACCTGATCTTCAGCTTCGGGAGCAGCTTCTCCCAGCGCGCCACGCCTTCGCGCATCTTCGCTTCGAACGCCTCGGGTGTGCTCGGCGACGGATCGAAACCGGCGCCTTCCAGCGTCTTGCGGCTGCCCGGATTGGCAAGGATGGCCGCCACCTCGGCATTGAGCTTCTTCACCAGGTCGCGCGGCAGCTTCGGCGGGCCCGCCAGGCCCATCCACTGCGCGAGGTCGACGCCCTTGACGCCGGCCTCGTCGAGGGTCGGGATATCCGGCAATGCGCTGGAACGCGCCGGTGAGACCACCGCCAGGATGCGTACCTTGCCGGCGCGGTGGTGCGGGATCACCGGCGAGGAGCCGAGCACCACGATCGGGATCTGGCCGCCCACCAGGTCGATGATCGCCGCGCCACCGCCCTTGTAGGGGATGTGGGTCATGTCGATGCCGGTGGCGAGCTTGATCATCTCGCCCGCCAGGTGCTGCGGATGGCCGTGCCCGGACGAGCCGAAGGACAGCTTGCCCGGCACGGTACGGGCATGGGCGACCAGTTCCTTCAGGCTGGTGGCCGGCACCGCGGTGTGCACGGCCAGCACCAGCGGCTGGGTGGTCAGCAGGCTGATGCCGGTGAAATTGCGCGGATCCCAGGGCAGGTTGCGGTAGGTGAACGGCAGCAGCGTGGACGAATCGCTGGCGGTGCCCAGCGTATAGCCATCGGGGGCTGCGCGTGCCAGCAGTTCGTAGCCGATGGTGCCGCCGGCGCCGGACCGGTTGTCTGCGATGAACTGCTGCCCATAGGAGGCGCTGAGGCGCTCGGCCACCACGCGCGAGACCAGGTCGGCCGCGCCGCCGGGTGCGAACGGGACGATCATGCGGACGGGCCGGGCCGGCCACGCTTGCGCCGCCGCTTCGGGCGGCGCGAACGGGCCCGTGAGCAGGCCCACGGACAAGGCCCCGAGCACGGGCAGGAAGAAGCGGGATGCGCGCATCAGCAGGACTCCGGTCTTGCAATGTCGAGTCGGGCATCGTGAAGTATCCTGACCATTGCCGCAACCCGGAGGACACACCGCATGGCTGTTTCAGGAAACGCGAGGACCGGAGCCCGACCGGCGACACCGAACGTGCTGTTGATCCTCGCCGACAACCTCGGCTGGGGCGAGCTCGGCTGCTACGGCGGGGGCGTGCTGCGTGGCGCACCGACCCCGCGCATCGACGCGCTGGCCGCGCAGGGCCTGCGCCTGACCAATTTCAACGTCGAGAGCGACTGCGTGCCGACCCGCTCTGCGCTGATGACCGGCCGCCATCCGATCCGCACCGGTGCGCTGCAGTCGGTGCCGGCAGGGCTCCCGCAGGGGCTGATCCCGTGGGAGGTGACGCTGGGCCAGCAGTTCGGCCGCCAGGGTTATGCCACTGGCTGCTTCGGCAAGTGGCATCTCGGCGATCGCGCCGGGCGCCATCCGCACGACCGCGGCTTCGACGAGTGGTACGGCATCCCGCGTACGACGAACGAGAGTCTGTTCACCAGCACGCCGGGCTTCGATCCCTCGGTGGTGCCGATGCCGTACGTGATGGCCGGGCGTGCGGGTGAGGCCGCCATCGAACACCATGTATACGACCTCGATGCGCGGCGCCGGATCGACAGCGAACTGGCCGACCATGCGATCGACTTCATGTCGAGGCAGGTGGCCGCCGGCAAGCCGTTCTTCGCCTACGTGCCGCTGACCCACCTGCACTATCCGACGCTGCCGCATCCCGAGTTCTCCGGCCGCACCGGCGCGGGAGACTTCGCCGATTCGATGGTCGAGATGGACTTCCGTACCGGGCAGATGCTCGATGCGCTCGACCGCCTGGGCATCGCGGACGACACTGTCGTGATCTTCGCCAGCGACAACGGCCCCGAGTTCCGCCGCCCGTGGCGTGGCACCGCCGGCCCGTGGACCGGCACGTACCACACGTCCATGGAAGGGTCGCTGCGCGTCCCGTTCATCGTGCGCTGGCCGGGCCATGTGCCCCCGGGGGCGGTCAGCGATGCCATCGTGCATGTGACCGACCTGTTCCCGACGCTGTCGCGGGTGGCCGGCGCCACCGTGCCCGACGATCGCCCGATCGACGGCATCGACCAGCTGGCCTTCCTGCTGGACCCGTCCACCGGGTCGAATCGCGAAGGTTTCGTCTATTTCATCAAGGACGAACTGCGTGCCGCCAAGTGGCGCGACTGGAAGATGCACTTCGTCTGGGAACCCGAGCCCAACACCGGCACCAACCACCTCGAAGCACCGTACCTGTTCAACCTGGTACGTGACCCGAAGGAAGAGACCGACCTGAACAGCACCGGCGACGGCTGGGCACGCGGGCCGATCCGCCGGATGGTCGTCGCATTCCAGCAGGGCCTGAAGGCCAACCCTCCGATCCCGCCCGGTTCTCCCGACGACTATCGGCCCGCGCCGAAGAAGGATGCGCCATGAATGAACCCGTGAAGCCGCTCGCGCTGCCGCCGCGCAGCCGCAAGCCGCGTACGCGCGGCCTGACCTCGATGATCGATTTCGGGCCGGACACCTTCGGCTGGACCGGAGCGGTCGGCGGCATCGAGCCGCTGTTGCAGGCCTGCGGCGACTACATCGACTTCGCGAAGATCTATGCGATGAATGCGCTGCTGCTGCCGCGCGACGTGGTGAAGGCGGCGGCGCGCTGCTACCGGGAGCACGACGTCGTGCCGTTCGCCGGCGGCATCCTTTTCGAGTACGCCTGGCAGCGCAACGAGCTCGACGGCCTGGAGGCACTGCTGGCCGACCTCGAGATCGGCGGGCTCGAGATCTCCGAGAACTACGTCCAGCTCACGCCGGACGAGCGGGCGCGGATGATCGAGCGCTTCCAGAAGCGCGGCATCTACATCAAGTATGAATTCGGTCGCAAGTCGCCGACCGAGCCGCTGTCGCTGGACGAACTCGGCTCGGTGGTAGAGGCGGTGGGCCGACAGGGCATCGAGCATGTGATCGTCGAACAGTCCGACTTCGACATGCTGGTGGCCGCGCGCGCCGATGCGATCGACCGACTGCAGGAACAGCCGTGGTTCGACCGCCTGCTGATCGAGGCCGATCCCTACCGCTTCCCGAAGCAGTGTGCGGAACTGGTGCAGACGTTCGGGCCCGAAGTGAACCTCGCGAACATCACGCCCGGGCAGGTGCTGCGGCTGGAAGGGTTCCGCCTCGGCATCGGGCGGGCGGTGGACTACTCGATCATCCAGCGCTGACCGCGGCCGCTCAGGCGAAGAACGACTCCAGCAGCTGCGCGACGGCCGCCGGCTGGTCGTGGTGCAGCATGTGCCCGCATTCCTCGAGCCGTTCCAGCCGCATGCCGGGGACCGCGGCGCAGCGCTGCGCGAACTGCTCGGGCGTGTCGAGCCGGAAACCCTGCTTCGCAGGGTCGCTGGCCATCACCCACAGCACCGGGCAGGCGATCCGGTTCCAGCAGGCGTAGACCTCGTCGAGGCGGGTCTGCTGTGCATGCAGTTGCTTGTGCCGGGGGTCGGCACGCAGCACGAAACCGCCGCCGACGGCCGGCCGGGCCCAGTGGGGCGCCAGGAAGGCTGCGCGTTCCGCTGTCAGGCGCGGGTTGTTCTTGCGCAGCCGTCGCGCGACGTCGTCGAGCGACGGGTAGGGCCGGAACGTCGCCGGCTTGCGCTGCTGGTCGAGCCAGCGGACGAAATGCTCCGGGGCGCGCGTGGCATCGTAGCGGTGTCCGCCGAAACCTTCGAGGGACACGATCCGCGACAGGCGTACCGGGCGCAGGCCGGCATAGGACATCAGCACGTTGCCGCCCATCGAATGGCCGACCACCCGCGCTGGTTCATCGGGCGACAGCCGATCGAGCAATGCATCGAGATCTGCGAAGTAATCCGGGAACTCGTAGCCGTGTGAAGCCCACGAGGACAGGCCGAAGCCGCGCCAGTCGGGAGCGATCACATGCCAGTCGCGCTGCAGCGCGTCGACCAGGAAGGCAAAGGACGCCGAAACATCCATCCAGCCGTGCAGGAGGAACAGCTTCGGCGCGCCTTCGGTACCCCACTCGCGCACATGCAGGTCGAGCCCGTGGACTGCCAGCCAGCGCGACCGGTCTTGCCTTCTGGTCATGCTGGTGCGCTGCGTCCCTGGGCGTAGGTCTTCTCGCGCTGGCTCTGGCAGGCGATGCAGCGCGTGGCTGCCGGATAGGCGAACAGGCGGGCGAACGGGATGTCGACGCCGCAGTCGATGCAGTCGCCGTAGTCGCCTTCTTCCATGCGCTTGCGCGCACCTTCCACCGCCTTGAGCTCGACCAGTTCGCGTTCGATCATCGCTGCATTGATGTCGACCATCTGGTCGGCGACCGATTCGTCGCCGGAGTCGTTCACCTCGCCGGCGAGATCGGCGTAACGCTCCGAGCCGGTCGCCTTGAGGTCTTCGCGGATGTCGCGGGCGAGCTCGGCATGCCGCTTCTCGAGTGCGGCGCGCAACTGGTCCATCTGCTGATCGGTGAGTTCTGACACGTATCGGTACTCCGTCGTTGCCTGGATTCGGAAAACCCGCGACTGTAGCGCAATACCGAGTCGCTCCGTTGACTGCTTCGAGTCGTTTCCGATCCTGCCGTCCGCAAGCGGATGCACGCCGCCACGCGCCCGGTGGCTGCTAGACTCGCGTTGTCTGCGCTGCGTGGCGCCTGTTTCGAGTGGAGTGGTCAGGGTGTCAACGGCAGGGTGTGCTATCGATTTCGGTACCTCCAATTCCTCCGTGGCTCTGCTGGGTGCCGTTGGGGGCATCACGGCGCATGAAGCCTTCAGGCTGGTCTCGCTGGAAGATACGCAAACAGCGATCCCGACCGCGGTGTTCTTCAGCGGCGAGGACGGATCGCGCGCGTTCGGGCGTGCGGCGGTGCAGGCGCACGTCGAGGGCCATGAAGGCCGGCTGATGCGCTCGATCAAGAGCATCCTCGGCTCCGACCTGATCGACCGTACCACCGAGGTCGGTCCCGGCTTCATGGTGAAGTACCTGGACGTGGTGGTCGCGTTCCTGCGCCACCTGCGCCAGCGCGCCACGCAGGCCGCCGGCAAGTCGGTGGATCGTGCGGTGATCGGGCGTCCGGTGTTCTTCGTCGACGACGACCCGGCGCGCGACGCAGCGGCCGAGCGCACGCTGGCTGCCGCTGCCCGCACGGCGGGTTTCACCGAGGTCGCGTTCCAGTTCGAGCCGATCGCCGCTGCGCTCGACTTCGAGCGCACCGTCTCGCGCGAGACGCTGGTGCTCGTCGCGGATATCGGTGGCGGAACCTCCGACTTCTCGGTGGTGCGCGTGGGTCCGAAGCTGCGCAGACGGGTCGACCGCAGCGCCGACGTGCTGGCGAACCATGGCGTGCACGTGGCCGGCACCGACTTCGACCGCGAGGTGAACCTGGCGGCGATCATGCCGCTGCTCGGCCTCGGTTCCGAGGGACGCAGCGAGTCGGGCGCGTCCATCCGCGTGCCGAATGCGATCTACCATGCGCTGTCGACCTGGCACCTGATCAACACGGTATACCTGCCGAACCGGCTGATCGAGCTGCGCCAGATGGCGAGCCTCTATGTCGACCAGCGCCTGCACCGGCGGCTGATGACGGTGCTCGAATGCCGGCTCGGGCATGGGCTGGCCGCGATGGCCGAAGCCGCGAAGATCGACGTCTCGATGCACGGCCATGCGCAGATCGACCTGTCTATGGTCGAGGACGCACTGGCGGGCAGCTTCGACGCCGGACGCCAGCAGGCCGCGCTGTCGGAGTCCATCGGCCGGATCGCCGGCGCCGCGCGGCAGGCCATCGAGCAGGCGGGGCTGTCGCCGTCGCAGATCGATGCACTGTACTTCACCGGCGGCTCGACAGCGCTCGCCTCGCTCGCCACGGCGATCGCCGCGGTAGTGCCCGATGCGGCGCAGGTCGAGGGTGACCGCTTCACCAGCGTGGTGAGCGGCCTTGCGCTGGATGCATCGAGGCGATTCGGCTAGCGCCCGCCGGTCGCAGGCTCGGACTCGCCGCCGGACCATCCTCCGCCCAGCGCCCGCACCAGCACCACCGATGCGTCGAACTGGCGCCCCAGCACCGAGAGTGCGGCCTGTTCGGCCGACAGCAGCGACGTCTGCGCGATCACCACGCTGCTGAAGCCGACCAGCCCGGCCTTGTACTGGTTCAGCGTGATCTGCAGCGTCTGGCGTGCGAGGTCGACGGCGCGCGCCTGTACTGCCGCTTCGTCGGACAGTACCCGCAATGCGACCAGGTTATCCTCCACCTCGACCAGCGCAGCCAGCACCGTCTGCCGGTACTGCGCGACGCGCTGATCGTAGACCGCCACGTTCTGCTCGACCACGCCGCGGCGGCGGCCCGCATCGAACAGGGGCAGCGCGAGCGACGGGCCGAGCGACCAGTAGCGGGCCGGAGCCGTGATCCAGGTGGACAGGTCGGTCGACCGGAACCCGGCTGCGCCGGACAGCGTGAGCGAAGGGAACCAGGCGGCGGCGGCCACGCCGATCTGCGCATTGGCTGCGGCGACCCGCCGCTCGGCAGCCGCGATGTCCGGGCGCCGCTCGAGCAGTGCCGAGGGCAGGACCAGCGGCAGTGGCGACGGCAGCGGTGGCAGTGTCCCTGGCGCTATCGTCAGCGCGGCCGGTGGTCGACCGATCAGCAGTGCGATCGCATGCTGCAACTGCGCCTGCGGCACCTGGGTGTCGATGAGCTGCGCCTCGACCGAAGCGAGCTGGCTCCGGGCCTGGATCACGTCGGAGCGCGGCACGACGCCGGCGGCGTAGCGGTTCTCGGCGATCAGCAATGCGCGGCGGTTCGCCTCGACGGTCTCGGCCAGCAGTTGCGCCCGACGTTCGGCCACGCGCAACTGGAAGTAGGCCTGCGCCAGCGCGGCGCGCGCGGACAGCCGTGCGGCCGCGAGATCGGCTGCGCTCGCCTGGGCGCTCGCCTCGCCGGCTTCCAGGGTGCGCGCGATGCGGCCCCACAGATCGACCTCCCAGCTGACGCTGACCCCGCCGTCCTGTACGGTCGCGTTACCGCCCGCGGTGGTGATGCCGGTGCGCGGGTTGGTCGTCGCCGGCGACTGGCTGCGCGTGGCCTGCGCGTTGGCCGTGATCGTCGGGAACAGGCCGGCGCGCGCCTGGGTGATCAGCGCCAGCGCCTGCCGGTACTGCGCTTCCGCGGCGCGGATGTTCTGGTTCGACGGTTCGATCGCGGCGATCAGCGTGTCGAGCCGGGGGTCGCCGAACACAGTCCACCAGGCATCGTTGCGCGACAGGTCCTGCGGCGTCGCCGGCTTCCAGAGGCCGGCCTGTTTCCAGTCCGCCGACACGGGGGCTTCCGGGCGGCGGTAGTCCGGTCCCACCGCGATGCATCCGCCGAGCAGCAGCGCCAGGGCCGGCGCGGCCAGACACGGGCGCACCCACGCGGTCGTCGTGCGCGTCAGGGCAGCGCCGGGCGGCGCGGCGCGATCGGGTCTCGTCATGCAGGGACCTCCCGGTCCGGGTGCCCGCCACCGCTGCGGCTGGCGCGGCGGCGGATGAAGAAGTGACGAAGGCGGTCGAGGTGCAGGTAGACGACCGGCGTGGTGTAGAGCGTCAGCACCTGGCTGACCAGCAGGCCGCCGACGATCGCGATGCCGAGCGGCTGGCGCAGCTCCGCGCCGTCGCCCTGGCCCAGCGCAAGCGGCAGCGCACCGAACAGCGCCGCGAGCGTGGTCATCAGGATCGGCCGCAGTCGCAGGCGGCAGGCCTCCTCGATGGCCTCGCGCGGGCCTGCGCCGCGATCGCGCTCTGCGGCGAGCGCGAAGTCGACCATCATGATTGCGTTCTTTTTCACGATGCCGATCAGCAGCAGCACGCCGATCATGGCGATCAGGTTGAAATCGCTCTGCGCGATCATCAGCGCGAGCAGCGCGCCGACGCCAGCCGACGGCAGCGTGGACAGGATCGTGACCGGATGCAGGGTGCTTTCGTAGAGCATGCCGAGCACGATGTACATCGCGATGAAGGCCGCGAGGATCAGCAGCGGCTGGCTGTCGAGCGATTGCGTGAACAGTCGCGCGGTGCCCTGGAAGCCGCCGTAGAGGCTGCTCGGCGCACCGATGGTGGCGAACGTGCGGTCGATCGCGGCCTGTGCGGTCGACAGGGATACGCCCGGTGGCAGGTTGAACGAAGCGGTGGCAGCCGCGAAGCCGCCCTGGTGGAAGATCGACAGCGGGGTGTTGGCCGGGCCGAAGGTTGCGATACGGGTCAATGGCACCGTGCGGCCATCGGCGGTGACGAAGTTGAAATCGCGCAGGATCTCCGGGCTCTGCCAGTAGCGCGGCTCGACTTCCATCACCACCCGGTACTGGTTCAACGGGTTGTAGATGGTCGACACCTGGCGCTGCCCGAACGCATTGTTGAGCGACGCGCTGATCCGGCGCATATCCAGGCCCAGACGCGCGGCGGCGTCTCGGTCGAAGGTGATCGTCGTCTGTTCGCCGCGGTCCTGGATGTCGGTGCTGACGTCGACCAGTTCCGGCAGCGCGGCAAGCGCATTGCGCAACCTCGGCTCCCAGGTCCGGAGCGCCGACAGTTCCTCGGCCAGGATCGTGTACTGGAACTGGGCGTTCGATTCGCGCGCGCCTGCGCGCAGTTCCTGCACGGCCGACAGGAACAGTTGTGCCCCCGGTACCTGGGTGAGCTGCGGCCGCAGTCGGGCGATCACCTGGTCGGTGGACAGGTGTCGCTCGGACAGTGGCTTCAGCGTGATGAACAGGAACCCCGAGTTGCGCGCGCCGCCACCGGTGAAGCCGACGACGGTCTCGACCGCCGGGTCCTTGCCGACGATAGCGACGAAGGCCTCGAGCTTGCCCTGCATCGACTGGAACGAACTGCTCTGGTCGGCGCGCAGCCCGCCGGCCAGCCGGCCGGTGTCCTGCTGCGGGAAGAAGCCCTTGGGCACGATCGTGTACAGCCACACGTTCAGGCCGATGGTCGCGAACAGGATCAGCAGCATCAGCCATGCGTGGTCGAGCACCCAGGACAGGCTCGACGCGTAGCCGTCGACCACGCCGCGCCAGGCGCGGGATACGCCGCGCAGCAGAATGCCGGGGCGGCGCGGCAGGCCGGCGAGGCCCGTGCCGGCGACGCGCGCCTTCAGCAGCCGGGCGCACATCATCGGCGTCACGGTCAGCGACACCACCAGCGAGACCAGCACCGCGGCCGACAGCGTGATCGCGAATTCCCGGAACAGGCGCCCGATCAGCCCGCCCATGAAGAGGATCGGGATGAACACCGCGATCAGCGACAGGGTCATCGACAGCACCGTGAAGGCGACTTCGCCCGCGCCGACCAGCGCGGCACGCATGGGCGCCATCCCTTGCTCGATGTGCCGTGTGGTGTTCTCCAGCACGATGATCGCGTCATCGACAACGAAGCCGGTGGCGATGGTCAGCGCCATCAGCGACAGGTTGTTCAGCGAGAAGCCGGCGAGGTACATGAAGCCCAGCGTCCCCACCAGCGACACCGGGACCGCGACGGCCGGGATCAGCGCGGAACGCCACTGCCCCAGGAATACGAAGGTGACGCCGATGACCAGCGCAATCGCGATCAGCAGCGTGTGCCACACCTCGCGCAGCGATGCGCGGATGCTGGGGGTGCGGTCCTGCACGATGTCGAGCTGGATGCTGTCCGGGATCGACGCGCGCAGCAGGGGCATCAGCGCGTAGATCCGGTCGACCGTGTCGATGATGTTCGCATTGGGCTGGCGGTTGACGACCAGCAGCACCGCCGGCCTGCCGTTGGCGAGCCCGGCGTTGCGCAGGTCCTGTACCGAATCCTCGATCTTCGCGATGTCGCCGAGCCGGATCGGGTTGCCGTTGCGGTAGCCGACGATCAGCGGAACATAGTCGGCCGCAGTGCGCGCCTGGTCGTTTGCGCCGATCTGCCAGGTTCGCTCGCCGTCGTCGACCGATCCTTTGGGGCGGTTCGCGTTGGCCGCGGCGATCGCCGCGCGGATCTCCTCGGTACCCATGCCCTGGCGCGCCAGCGCATCGGGGTTCAGCCCGATGCGTACCGCCGGCAGCGCGCTGCCACCGACGGTGACCTGGCCGACGCCATCGACCTGCGCCAGCCGTTGCGCCAGCACGGTCGAGGCCGCGTCGTACATCTGGCCCCGCGACAGCGTCGGCGAGGTCAGCGCGAGGATCACGATCGGCGCGTCGGCCGGGTTCACCTTGCGCCAGGTCGGGTTGCTCGGCATGCCGGTTGGCAGCAGCGGGCGTGCGGCATTGATGCCCGCCTGCACGTCGTTGCCGGCATCGTGGATGTTGCGCGACAGGTCGAACTGGATCGTGATCCGGGTCGAACCGAGCGAGCTCGAGGAGGTGATCTCGGTGACCCCGGCGATCCGTCCGAGCGTACGCTCCAGCGGGGTGGCGATGGTGGCTGCCATCGTCTCGGGGCTCGCGCCGGGCAGCCCCGCGTTGACCACGATGGTCGGGAAGTCCACCTGCGGCAGCGGCGACACCGGCAATTGCGTGAAGGCGGCCAGGCCCGACAGCAGGATCGCCAGCGTCAGCAGGGTGGTGGCGATCGGCCGCGCGATGAACGGCGCGCTCAGGTTCAGCCCGACCGGCTTCATGCGGGCTGGTGCACGTCGCCGCGCCGCCCTGAGGACAGCCGGTCGAACGCCAGGTAGATCACCGGCGTGGTGAACAGCGTGAGTACCTGGCTCACCAGCAGGCCGCCGACCAGCACGATGCCGAGCGGGTTGCGCAGTTCTGAGCCGGTGCCGCTGCCGAGCATCAGCGGCAGCGCCGCGAACAGCGCTGCGAGGGTGGTCATCATGATCGGTCGGAAGCGCAGCAGGCAGGCCTGGTAGATGGCCTCGCGGGGCGCCATGCCATGCCGGCGTTCGGCGTCGAGCGCGAAGTCGATCATCAGGATCGCGTTCTTCTTGACGATGCCGATCAGCAGGATCACGCCGATGATCGCGACGATCGACAGCTCCGAGCCGGCGAGGATCAGCGCTGCCAGCGCGCCGATCGCCGCCGAGGGCAGCGTCGACAGGATGGTCACCGGATGGATGAAGCTCTCGTAGAGCACGCCCAGCACGATGTACATCGTGACGATCGCCGCCAGCACCAGCAGCAGGGTGTTCGAGAGCGAGGCCTCGAACGCGCGCGCGGCACCCTGGAAGGCACTGGTCATGCTGGCGGGCAGGCCCATTCCGGCCTGTGCCGCCCGGATCGCCTCGACGGCTTCGCCGAGCGAATGGCCGGGTGCCACGGCGAACGAGATCGTCGATGACGGAAACTGCGACAGGCGCGAGATCACCAGCGGCGTCTGCCGCTCGTACACGCGTGCGATCGCCGACAGTGGCAGCGCACCGCCGCCGGGCTGCACCAGGTGGATCGCGTCGATGCCGCGCGGGCCGCGTGCCAGCGCCGGATCGACCTCGATCACGACGCGGTACTGGTTGGACTGGGTGAATATGGTGGAGACCAGCCGCTGGCCGAACGCGTTGTACAACGCATTGCCCACCTGCTGCACCGAGATCCCGAGCCGTCCGGCGGTGTCGCGATCGATGTCGACATAGGCCTGCAGGCCGCCGTCCTGCAGGTCGTTGCCGACCGTCGCGAGCTGGGGCAGCGCGCGCAGCCGCTCGGTGAGCCTGGGCACCCATTCGGCGACCTTGGCCGGATCGCTGTCCTGCAGCGTGAACTGGTAGGGCGCCTTGCTGACGCGGTCTTCGATCGACAGGTCCTGAACCGGCTGCAGCGACAGCTCGATGCCATCGACTTCGCGCGCGCGCGCGAGCAGCCGCGCCATCACGGCTGGCGCCCGCTCGCCGCGTTCCTCGAGTGGCTTCAGGTTGATCAGCAGGCGGCCGGTGTTCAGGGTGGCGTTGGTACCGTCGACTCCGATGAAGCTGGTCAGGCTGGCTACCGCCGGGTCCTTTTCGATTACCGCCGCCAGGCGCTGCGACCGGTCGGACATCGCCTGGAACGACACCGATGCGGGTGCCTGGGTGATCCCCTGCAGCAGGCCGGTGTCCTGTGCCGGGAAGAAGCCTTTCGGCACCGCGATCCACAGCAGTACCGTGAGCACGAGCGTGATCGCGGCGACCAGCAGGGTCAGCGCCTGGTGTTCCAGCACGCGGGTCAGTGCCCGGCCATAGCCGGCGACGATGGCATCGAGGAATCGTTCGCTCGCCCGGAACAGCCTGCCCGGCGTCTGCCCGGCCTTTTCCTTGAGCAGCCGTGCGCACATCATCGGCGTGAGCGTCAACGAAACCACGGCAGAGATTAGGATGGCGACCGCCAGCGTTATCGCGAATTCGCGGAACAGCCGGCCGACGACGTCGCCCATGAACAGCAGCGGGATCAGCACCGCGATCAGCGAGAACGTGAGCGAGATGATCGTGAAGCCGATCTCGCCTGCACCGATCAGTGCCGCTTCCATCGGTGACTTGCCTTCCTCGACATGGCGCGCGATGTTCTCGATCATCACGATCGCATCGTCGACCACGAAGCCGGTGGCGATGGTCAGCGCCATCAGGGTGAGGTTGTTGATCGAGAAGCCGGCGAGGTACATCACGCCGAAGGTACCGACCAGCGAGAGCGGCACCGCGAGGCCGGGGATCAGCGTGGCCGGCAGGCTGCGCAGGAACAGGAATATCACCAGGATCACCAGCACGATCGCCAGGATCAGTTCGAACTCGGTGTCGGCGATCGCGGCGCGGATGGTCACGGTACGGTCGGTCAACACCGTCACCTCGACCGCCCCGGGCAATCCGGCGCTGACCTGCGGCAGCATCGCCTTCACCGCGTCCACCACCTGGATCACGTTTGCGCCGGGCTGGCGCTGCACCGACAGGATGATCGCCGGCGCCGAGCCGCTCCACGCCGCGAGCCGGGTGTTCTCGGCACCGTCGACCACGTCCGCGACCTCGCGCAGGCGTATCGGCGCTCCGTTGCGGAAGGCGAGCGTCAGGTTTCGGTACTCGTCTGCGCTGCGCAACTGGTCGTTGGCGTCGATCGTCGAGGCTTCGAGCGGTCCGTCGAAGCTGCCTTTCGGCTGGTTGACGTTCCACGCGGCGATCGCGGTGCGCACGTCGTCCAGGTTCAGGCCGTAGGCGGCGAGCGCCGCCGGGTTCAGGCGCACGCGCACCGCCGGTCGCTGCCCGCCGGCGATCGACACCAGGCCCACGCCTGGCACCTGCGCGATGCGCTGGGCGATACGTGTCTCGATCAGGTCGCGCACCCGAGGCAGCGGCAGCGTCGGCGAGGTCACCGCGAGGGTCAGGATCGGCGTGTCGGCCGGGTTCACCTTGTTGTAGATGGGCGGGGCGGGGAGGTCCTGCGGCAGCAGGTTCGATGCGGCGTTGATCGCCGCCTGCACCTGCTGTTCGCCGATGGACAGATCCAGCCCGAGCGAGAAGCGCAGCGTGATCACCGACGCTCCGCCGGAGCTGCTGGATGACATCTCGTCCAGCCCCGGCATCTGCCCGAACTGCCGCTCCAGCGGCGCGGTGATGACCGAGGCGACGATGTCCGGGCTGGCCCCCGGATAGAGCGTGACCACCTGGATCGTCGGATAGTCGACCTGCGGCAGCGCCGACAGCGGCAGCAGCCGCCAGGCGACCAGCCCGCACAGCAGGATCGCCAGCATCGCGAGCGAGGTCGCGACCGGGCGCTGGATGAACAGCCGCGACGGATTCACTTCGCGGCGCCGGGGGCGGCTCCGGTGCCGGCGGCAGGCGCGGTTGCGGCGGTGCTGCCGGGGGCTGCTCCGGCCGGCACCTCGGTGGCCGGAGCGCCGCCGGCGGGGGCATCGCCCTTCTTTTCGCCGTCGCGCCGCCGCTGGCCGCCCTTGCCCTGGCCGGAGCGGTCGGCGACCTCGACCCGCATGCCTGGACGCAACCGGTCTGCGCCATCGATCACCACCCGGGTACCGGCGGTGAGTTCCCCTTCGACGGCCACCTGTTCCGGCGTCGATGGACCCGGCTTCACCGGCACCACCCGTACCCGGTTCTCCTCGTCCAGTGCATAGACGAACGTGCCCTCGCGACCGCGCTGTATCGCCGCCGGCGGCACCAGGATGGCATCCTCGAGCCGGTCGAGCTTGAGCCGCACGTTCACGAACTGGTTCGGGAACAGGGCGCCGTCCGCATTCGCGAACTGCGCCTTCAGCCGGACGGTTCCGGTCTGCGTGTCGATCTGGTTGTCCGCGGTGAGCAGCACGCCGGTCGCCAGCCGGTTCAGGTTGGAGCGGTCCCAGGCCTCGACGCGCAGGCGCGCGCCCGCCTTTAGCTGCGCGAGTACTGGCGGCAGGGAGTCCTCGGGGATCGGGAACACCACGGTGATCGGCGCGATCTGGGCCAGGGTGACCAGCCCGGTGGTGTCGCCGGCGCGGATCAGGTTGCCGGCGTCGACCAGACGCAGGCCGGCGCGGCCGCCGATCGGTGCCGTGATCCGGGTGTACGACAACTGCAGCTTCGCGTTGTCGACCTGCGCCCGGTTGGCGAGCAGCGTGCCCTCGTACTGGCGGACCAGGGCCTCCTGGGTATCGACCTGTTGCCGGGCGATCGAGTCCTGGGCGAGCAGGGTGCGGAACCGTTCCAGGTCGACCCGAGCATTGCGCAGCAGCGCTTCGTCGCGCGCCAGTGCGCCGGTCGCCTGCTGCAGGGCGACCTCGTACGGTGCCGGGTCGATCTCGGCCAGCAACTGGCCGGCCTTGACCATTTCGCCCTCGCGGAACAGCACGCGCTGCAGCGGTCCGTCGACCCGGGAGCGCACCACCACGGTGTTGCGCGGGGTGACCGTGCCCAGCCCGGCCTGCACGATGTCCATCGGACCGACCCGCACCTGGCGTACGCCTACCACCGAGGGCGGGCCACCGCCGCCCTTCCTGCCGGTGCCGTCGCGTCGCCCCTCGGCCGGCACCGCCGCCGACTTGCCGTCGGCACCCCCCTTGTCCGCGCCTGCCGCCTTCTCGGCACCCGCTGCCTTCGCCGGCCCCTTCGTCGCCGTGGCCGCCGCGCTTCGGCTGCGCTCGACAGCCAGCCAGACGGTGGCCGCCGCGCCGCACAGCACCGCCGCCAGCACGGTCCAGCCGAGCCAGCGCCTGCGTCGAGGCATGGCGGCCGGGCCTCCGGGTGCGGTGGCGGAACGGCCGTCTGCCATTTCCGGGCGGGCTGCGGGATCGGATTCGGACATGGGCGGGATCGCTGCACGGGCGCAAGGAGAATGCGGACTAATCTACTGCAATGCAGGAAGCCGGGCGGCAACGGTGACGACTGTTGTGTATCTCTTTGTGTCGCCCTGTGGCACCGGGCGGGCTGCCGTGCGCCGTGTTCTCGGACGCTGGCGGCCGTACAATAGGCTGTTGGTGCCTCGCCGAACGCCCGACCGGGCTGGCCTGCCGGGTGCCGCTTGACCATGGTCAAGGCTGTCTCCGGGGCGCTCGCTTAGATTGTCTTCCCGGGCGGGTGCGCCCGCAGCCTTCTCCGCTTCGCACGCTCCGCTCGCCGGCCATCCGTCGGGCAACAACAGGGCCAATCCAGATGAAGATTCACGAGTACCAGGGCAAGGAAATCCTGCGCAGGTTCGGGGTGCGCACGCCGCGCGGCATACCGGCATTCAGCGTCGACGAGGCCGTCAAGGCGGCACAGGAACTCGGTGGCAAGGTCTGGGTGGTCAAGGCCCAGATCCACGCCGGGGGCCGGGGCAAGGGTGGGGGCGTGAAGGTGGCGAAGTCGATCGACGAGGTGCGCAGCCACGCCACCGCGATCCTCGGCATGCAACTCGTCACCCACCAGACCGGGGCCGAGGGCCAGAAAGTGCGCCGGCTGCTGGTGGAAGAAGGCGCAGACATCCAGAAGGAGCTCTACCTGGGCATGGTGGTAGACCGTGTCACCCAGAAGGTGACGCTGATGGCCAGCTCCGAGGGGGGCATGGACATCGAGGAAGTGGCCGAGCACACGCCCGAGAAGATCCACAAGGTGTTCATCGATCCGGATACCCGCCTCACCGATGCCGACGCGGACGACGTGGCAGCGAAGATCGGCGTGCCGGCCGGCTCGATCCCGCAGGCGCGCACGATCCTTCAGGGCCTGTACAACGCATTCTGGGATACCGACGCCAGCCTGGCCGAGATCAACCCCCTGATCGTCACCGGCAGCGGCGACGTGATCGCGCTCGACGCCAAGTTCAACTTCGACTCCAACGCGCTGTTCCGGCACCCGGACATCGTTGCCTACCGCGATCTCGACGAGGAAGACCCGGCCGAGATCGAGGCCTCGAAGTTCGACCTGTCCTACATCTCGCTCGACGGCAACATCGGCTGCCTGGTGAACGGCGCCGGCCTGGCGATGGCGACGATGGACGTGATCAAGCTCTACGGCGGCAGCCCGGCCAACTTCCTGGATGTCGGCGGTGGCGCGACCACCGAGAAGGTGACCGAAGCCTTCAAGATCATGCTGAAGAACCCGAACCTGCAGGCGATCCTGGTGAACATCTTCGGCGGCATCATGCGCTGCGACACCATCGCCAACGGCGTGGTCAGCGCCGCGCGCGAGGTGAAGCTGTCTGTGCCGCTGGTGGTGCGCATGAAGGGCACCAACGAAGACCTCGGCAAGAAGATCCTGGCCGAGTCCGGCCTGCCGATCATCACCGCGAACAACATGGCCGAGGCTGCCGAGCGCGTCGTCGCCGGTGCCAACGCGCACGCCGCCAGGAAATAAGGGACCTTCCGATGAGCATCCTGATCGACAAGAACACCCGCGTGATGACCCAGGGCATCACCGGCAAGACCGGCCAGTTCCACACCAAGATGGGCAAGGAATACGCGAACGGCGCCAACTGCTACGTCGCAGGCGTGAACCCGAAGCGGCCCGGCGAGAAGTACGAAGGCATCCCGATCTTCGGCACCGTGAAGGAAGCGAAGGCACAGACCGGGGCCAACGTCAGCGTGGTCTATGTGCCGCCGCCGTTCGCCGCCGAGGCGATCTGGGAAGCGGTCGACGCCGACCTCGACCTCGTCATCTGCATCACCGAAGGCATCCCGGTGCGCGACATGATCGTGGTACGCGACCGCATGCGCAAGCAGGGCAAGAAGACCCTGCTGGTCGGGCCGAACTGCCCGGGCGTGATCACGCCCGACGAGATCAAGATCGGCATCATGCCCGGCCACATCCACAAGAAGGGCCGCGTCGGCGTGGTGTCGCGCTCGGGCACGCTGACCTACGAGGCGGTCGGGCAACTGGCCGAACTCGGTATCGGCCAGTCGAGCTGCGTCGGCATCGGCGGTGACCCGGTCAACGGCATGAAGCACATCGACGTGATGCGCCTGTTCAACGACGACGCCGAGACCGATGCGGTGATCATGGTCGGCGAGATCGGCGGCTCGGACGAGGAAGAGTGCGCGCGGTGGATAAAGGCCAACATGAAGAAGCCGGTGATCGGCTTCATCGCCGGGGTCACCGCACCGCCCGGCAAGCGCATGGGCCACGCCGGCGCGATCATCTCCGGCGGCAAGGGCACGGCGCAGGAGAAACTCGCCATCATGGAAGAGTGCGGCATCAAGGTGACCCGCAACCCGTCGGAGATGGGGAAGCTCCTGAAGTCGGTCATCTGACTTCACGCATCACTGCGGTTGCGACAGACAGAGGTTCACATGCAGGAGCAGGACGAAGGCGCGGCGAGCCATTCGACGGGAGGCGCCCCTGGCGCCTCCTCCCCGGATGCCGGCAAGGGCAATGCCACCCGCAGCGGTGCGGGTGGTGCCGGTGGCGTGGTGGCCGAGGTCCGGCCGATCAGCTTCCGTGGCGGACGCGGCAATCGGCCGAAGGGCCGAGCGGTCGATCCGCAGGCGCTGCAGCAGGTGCGCGAACTGCTCGGCTGCGCGCCGCGCGATCGCGATCTGCTGATCGAGCACCTGCACCTGATCCAGGACCGCTACGGACACCTGTCCGCGCCGCACCTGGTGGCGCTCGCCGCCGAGATGCGGATGGCTCCGGCCGAGGTGTACGAAGTCGCGACTTTCTATCACCACTTCGACGTGGTGAAGGAGGGCGAGGACGCGCCGCCGCGGCTGACCGTCCGGGTCTGCGATTCCATCAGCTGCGAGCTGGCCGGATCGAAGCGGCTGATCGATAACCTGAAGAAGACCGTCGGCCGCGAGGTCCGGGTACTGCACGCACCCTGCCTCGGCAGATGCGAGGTTGCGCCTGCTGCGGTCGTGCACCAGAACCCGATCGCCCACGCCACCGCCGAATCGGTGCACAAGACCATCCGTGCGAATGCGCTGCGCTGCCCGGCGCCCGCGGTGGTCGACTACGATGCCTATCGTGCCGCCGGCGGCTACCGGCTGTTCGCGGAATGCGTCAGCGGTGCGCGCGACATCGAGTCGGTGATCAAGGCCATGGAAGACTCGGGGTTGCGCGGCCTCGGTGGTGCCGGCTTTCCCGCCGGCCGCAAGTGGCGCATCGTGCGTGCCGAACCCGCGCCGCGCCTGATGGCCATCAACATCGACGAGGGCGAGCCCGGCACGTTCAAGGACCGCTGGTACCTCGAGCGAGACCCGCACCGGTTCCTCGAGGGCATGCTGATCGCGGCCACCGCCTGCGGCGTGGGCGGCATCTGGATCTACCTGCGCGACGAGTACCACGGCATTCGCGAGATGCTGGAACGCGAGCTGGCGAAGCTGAAGGCCGATCCGCCGTGGGGACTGCCCCCGATCCACCTGCGGCGCGGTGCCGGCGCATACATCTGCGGTGAAGAATCGGCGATGATCGAGTCGATCGAAGGCAAGCGCGGCATGCCGCGCCTGCGGCCACCGTATGTCGCGCAGGTCGGTCTGTTCGACCGGCCGACCCTCGAGCACAACATGGAGACCCTGTACTGGGTCCGCGACATCGTCGAGAAGGGTGCCGGCTGGTTTGCCGGGCACGGCCGGCACGAGCGCAAGGGGCTGCGCTCGTTCTCGGTGTCGGGCCGGGTGAAGAAGCCGGGCGTGCACCTGGCACCGGCCGGCATCACGGTGCGCGAACTGATCGACGAGTACTGTGGCGGCATGCTGCCGGGGCATGCGTTCTACGGCTACCTGCCGGGGGGCGCATCCGGGGGCATCCTGCCCGCCTCGCTCGGCGATATCCCCCTCGATTTCGATACCCTGAACGCCTACGGCTGCTTCATCGGCTCGGCTGCGGTGGTGGTGCTGTCCGACAAGGATCGCGCAGCCGACGCCGCACGCAACCTGCTGGCGTTCTTCAAGGAAGAGTCCTGCGGCCAGTGCACCCCCTGCCGTGTCGGCACGGCCAAGGCGCTCGACCTGCTGCGCCAGCCCAAATGGGATGCACCGCTGCTCGAGGAACTGTCGCAGGTGATGGCCGATGCCTCGATCTGTGGCCTGGGCCAGGCTGCGCCCAACCCGATCCGCTGCGTGATCAAGTACTTCCCGGAAGAACTTCGATGAACATGATGTCAGAGCCGGTCGCCGCGCGCGACGAGGTCGAGTTCACGCTGAACGGCCGCACGGTCACCGCGTTCGCCGACGAGACGCTGATCGAGGCCGCCGACCGGCTGGGTGTCGAGGTGCCGCGGCTGTGCTACAAGCCCGGCATGCGTCCGGACGGCAACTGCCGGGCCTGCGTGGTCGAGATCAAGGGCGAGCGGGTGCTGGCGCCGTCGTGCTGCCGGTCGCCGAAGGCCGGCATGGAAGTCGAGACCGCCAGCCCGCGCGCGCTGCAGTCGCAGAAGATGGTTCTGGAACTGCTGCTGTCGGACATGCCGGCGAAGGCCCATACGCTCGATTCCGAACTCGACCAGTGGGCGCGCAAGCTCGACATGGGGCTGCCCCGCTTCGCGGCGCGGCCGAAGGTTGCGTCCGACCTGTCGCATCCGGGCATCGCGGTCAACCTCGACGCCTGCATCCAGTGCACCCGCTGCGTGCGTGCCTGCCGGGAAGAGCAGGTGAACGACGTGATCGGCTATGCGTTCCGCGGCGACCATTCGAAGATCGCGTTCGACCTCGACGACCCGATGGGCAACAGCAGTTGCGTTGCCTGCGGCGAATGCGTGCAGGCCTGCCCGACCGGCGCACTGATGCCCGCGCGCGAAGTCGGCCTGCAGGTGCCTGACAGGCAGGTCCATTCGGTCTGCCCGTTCTGCGGCGTCGGCTGCCAGCTCACCTACAACGTCAAGGACAACCGGATTCTCTCGGTCGACGGTCGAGACGGCCCGGCGAACCATGAACGGCTGTGCGTGAAGGGCCGCTACGGTTTCGACTACGTCCACCACAAGCAGCGCCTGACCACGCCGCTGATCCGCCGCGAAGGCATCGGCAAGCATGCCGATTTCACGATGGACCCGGGCAACCCGCTGTCGGTGTTCCGCGAGGCTACCTGGGAAGAGGCGCTCGACCTCGCGGCATCGAAGCTGAAGTCCATCCGCGACACGTTCGGCCGCAAGTCGCTGGCCGGCTTCGGGTCGGCCAAGGGCACGAACGAGGAGGCCTACCTGTTCCAGAAGCTGGTGCGCACCGGCTTCGGCAGCAACAACGTCGACCACTGCACCCGCCTGTGCCATGCGTCTTCCGTGGCCGCGCTGCTCGAAGGGCTGGGCTCGGCTGCCGTGTCGAACCAGGTCAACGACGTGATCCATGCGGACGTGGTTCTGGTGATCGGCGCCAACCCGACGGTGAACCATCCGGTGGCCGCGACCTGGATCAAGAACGCGGTGAAGAACGGTACCCGGCTGATCGTCGCCGATCCGCGCCGCGGCGAACTCGCGCGCCATGCGACCTGGACGCTGCAGTTCAAGGCCGACACCGACGTCGCCCTGCTCAACGCCATGATGCACGTGATCGTGCACGAGGGGCTGGTCGACGAGGGCTTCATCGCCTCGCGCACGCTCGGCTACGATGAGCTGAAGAAGAACGTCGAAGGCTACAGCCCGGAGGCCATGGCACCGGTGTGCGGCATCGACGCGCAGACCATCCGCGAGGTGGCGCGCGCCTTCGCCACCTCGAAAGGGTCGATGATCCTGTGGGGCATGGGTATCTCGCAGCACGTGCATGGCACCGACAACGCACGCTGCCTGATCGCGCTGTGCCTGATGACTGGCCAGGTCGGCAAGCCGGGCAGCGGGTTGCATCCGCTGCGCGGACAGAACAACGTCCAGGGCGCGTCCGATTCGGGGCTTATCCCGATGGTGTACCCCGACTACCAGTTCGTCGACGATCCGAAGGCGCAGGCCAAGTTCGAGAAACTCTGGGGCGTACCGCTCGATCCGAAACGCGGGCTGACCGTGGTCGAGATCATGAACGCTGCGTTGCGCAAGGAGATCCGCGGCATGTACGTGATGGGCGAGAACCCGGCGATGTCCGATCCCGACCTCAACCATGCCCGCGAGGCCCTGGCCGGGCTCGACTTCCTGCTGGTGCAGGAGATCTTCCTCACCGAGACCGCCTACCTCGCCGACGTCGTGCTGCCGGCATCCGCCTGGCCGGAGAAGGACGGCACGGTGATCAACACGGACCGCATGGTGCAGCTCGGCCGCAAGGCGCTCGACCTGCCGGGCGACGCGAAGGAAGACCTGTGGATCATCCAGCAGCTGGCGAAGCGCCTCGGGCTGGGCTGGAACTACGGACATGTATCGGACGTGTTCAACGAGATGCGCCAGGCGATGCCCAGCATCGCCGGCATCACCTGGGACCGCCTCGAGCGGGAGAGTTCGGTCACCTATCCGTGCATGGAGGTGGGAGACCCCGGGCAACCGACGGTGTTCATCGATCGCTTCCCGACCGCGACCGGCAAGGCGAAGTTCGTGCCGGCCGACGTGATACCGGCCGACGAACGCCCGGACGCCGAGTTTCCGATGGTGCTGATCACCGGTCGCCAGCTCGAGCACTGGCACACTGGGGCGATGACCCGGCGTGCGTCGGTGCTCGACGCGATCGAGCCGGATCCGGTCGCCCTGATGCATCCGCTCGATATCGACGCCTTCGGCGCGAAGCCCGGCGACGTGGTCACCGTCGAGTCGCGCCGCGGGAAGATCGCGCTGTATGCCCGGGCCGATGACGGCACGCCGCGCGGCGCCGTGTTCATCCCGTTCTGCTACCACGAGGCCGCGGCGAACCTGCTGACCAATGCCGCGCTCGATCCGTTCGGCAAGATCCCGGAGTTCAAGTACTGCGCGGTGCGCGTGAGCGCCGGAGGCACGCTGAAGCCGGCATCGACGTTCGGCGCCGGGCAGGTGATGGCAGGGCAGGCCGAAACCGCCTGAGGTACCCCGGCAGGAGCGGTGGCCGGGCGTGACCTGCGGCCGCGAGGCCGCGCCAGCCGGGGAATTGACCATGGTCAAGGTTCCGCCCGCGGGCACCGGCCTATAGTCCGGCGGCGACGCGGGCAGGCCGCGCTCAACCGTATCGAGGGGAGACAGCATGTCATCGGATATCGAAATCGCCCAGAAGGCGACCATGCAGCGCATCACGAAGGTCGCTGCGAAACTCGGCATCGCCGAGGAACACCTCGAGCCCTATGGGCACTACAAGTCGAAGCTGTCGATGGCGTTCATCGACAGCCTGCAGGACAAGCCCGACGGCAAGCTGATCCTGGTCACCGCGATGAGCCCGACGCCGGCCGGTGAAGGCAAGACCACCACCACGGTCGGCCTCGGCGACGCGCTCAACCACATCGGCAAGAAGGCGATGATCTGCCTGCGTGAGCCCTCGCTCGGGCCGGTGTTCGGCGTGAAGGGCGGCGCGGCAGGCGGTGGCTACGCGCAGGTCGTCCCGATGGAGGACATCAACCTGCACTTCACTGGCGACTTCAATGCGATCGCTCTGGCCAACAACCTGCTGTCCGCGCTGATCGACAACCACATCTCGCACGGCAACGAACTGGGCATCGACATCCGCCGCATCACCTGGAAGCGGGTGATGGACATGAACGACCGGGCGCTGCGCGACATCACCGTCGCGCTGGGCGGCACGGCGAACGGCTATCCACGCGAGGACGGCTTCGACATCGTCGTCGCCTCGGAAGTGATGGCGATCTTCTGCCTGTCGCGCTCGGTGAAGGAACTGAAGGAGCGCCTCGGCAACATCGTGTTCGGCTACACCCGCGACGGCAAGCCGCTGCGCGCACGCGACCTGAAGGCGCACGGCGCGATGACGGTGCTGCTGAAGGACCAGCTCGCGCCAAACCTGGTCCAGACGCTCGAGAACAACCCGGCGTTCATCCACGGCGGTCCGTTCGCGAACATCGCGCACGGCTGCAATACCGTGATCGCGACGAAGACTGCGCTCAAGCTGGTCGACTACGTGGTCACCGAAGCCGGCTTCGGCGCCGATCTTGGCGCCGAGAAGTTCCTCGACATCAAGTGCCGCAAGGCCGGCATCATGCCGAGCGCAGCCGTGATCGTCGCCACGGTGCGCGCGCTCAAGCACCACGGCGGCGTCGGCAAGGAAGACCTCAACAAGGAAAACCTGCCGGCGCTCGAGAAGGGCCTCGCCAACCTCGAGCGGCATGTGCAGAACGTGAAGGATGTCTACGGCATCCCCTGCGTGGTGTCGATCAACCGCTTCACCGCAGATACCGATGCCGAGATGGCACTGCTGTCCGACCGCATCGGCAAGCTGGGTGCCAGGGTGGTCGTGGCGACGCACTGGGCCGACGGCGGCAAGGGGGCGGCCGAACTGGCGAAGATGGTGGTCGATCTGTGCGACCAGCCGTCGAAGCCGACCTTCGTCTACGACGACGCCGACACGCTGTGGGACAAGGTCAAGAAAATCGCCACGAAGGTGTACGGTGCCTCCGACGTCACCGCCGACACCAAGGTACGCAACCGAATCAAGGAGCTCCAGGAAGCCGGCTATGGCCACTACCCGGTGTGCGTGGCCAAGACCCAGTCTTCTTTCTCGACCGATGCCAGCCTGCGCGGTGCCCCCAGCGGCCACGTCGTCAACGTGCGCGAAGTCCGCCTGGCGGCCGGTGCCGAGTTCATCGTGATGGTCTGCGGCGACATCATGACGATGCCGGGTCTGCCCAAGGTGCCGTCCGCTGAAAAGATCGACATCACCGAAGATGGCAAGGTGATCGGGCTGTTCTAGCCCCCGCAGGGCACCGGCGCGGGTGGTCGCGGGCGCGCGCGTTAGGTATCATCCGGTTGACAAGAAGAGACGGGGCTGCGTCAGCGGCCTCCGCTCCATCCGGCCTGCGCAGCCATCGGCGCGATGCGCTTGCGCCCTGGCCGGTGGAATTCAACAACGGGGCCTTTAGGGAGGTGTTCGGTGGAGTTCGGAAGTCCTGAGTTCTGGGTTGCGGTGCTGCAGATCATCGCGATCGACATCCTGCTGGGCGGCGACAATGCGGTCGTGATCGCGCTGGCCTGCCGCAACCTGCCCGAGAAGCAGCGCAAGCTGGGCATCATGTGGGGGGTGGCGGGTGCGATCACGCTGCGCGTGATCCTCACGATCTTCGCGGTGACGCTGCTGTCGATCCCGTACCTGAAGATCGTCGGCGCGGTGCTGCTCGCCTGGATCGCGATCAAGCTGGTGCTGCCCCAGGAGGGCGACGGCGGGCACGACATCGATGCCAGCGATTCACTGGTGGGAGCCATCAAGACCATCATCATCGCCGACCTGGTGATGAGCCTCGATAACGTGCTGGCTGTCGCCGGTGCGGCGAAGGACAGCTGGGCACTGATCGTCTTCGGCCTGCTGGTCAGCATCCCGATCATCGTCTACTGCAGCACGCTGGTCCTCAAGCTGATGGATCGCTTCCCCTGGATCATCATCCTGGGTGGCGGACTGCTGGGCTGGATCGCCGCCGGAATGGCGATCCACGATGTCGCGGTGCGTGACTGGGTCTCCAGCAACTGGCCCTGGGCGGAGTACGTTCTGCCGGCCATCGGGGCCACCATCGTGATGGCGATCGGCTGGTACCTCGCGCGCAGTGCCGCAGCCTCGAAGGCGGGAGCCGTATCCGACCTGGCGCCGGAAAAACCCGGCCACTGAGGGTATGCCCGGCCGGCGAACGCCGGCCGGGTGGATGACAGGTCTGCCGGCGCGGTCTGCCGGATCGGAATAGTTGCGTGGCCGGACGTGACAACGGCCACTGGATGGCGGTATAAAAGCGGCGGGTCGCTGATCGACCTGCAGTCCCGACAGAATCGCTGGCGCATCGCGACCGGCGGCGGGGACGCCCACGAGGAGGAGTACGATGGAAGAATCGATCCGCTGCGCCCGCAGCGTTCACGCTCGCCCGTCCCTGCGCCGCTGGGTCGCCGCGCTGTCCTCTGCGCTGGCATTCGCCGCGACGGCGGGCACGGCGCTGGCCCAGGCCTGGGAACCGACCCGCACCGTCGAGTTCATCGTACCGGCCGGCACTGGCGGGGGGGCCGACCAGATGGCCCGGTTCATCCAGGGCATCATCCAGAAGAACAACCTGATGAAGCAGTCGATCATCGTCGTCAACAAGGGCGGCGGTGCCGGGGCTGAAGGGTTCCTCGAAGTCAAGAACGCGAAGGGCGATCCGCACAAGATCGTCATCACGTTGTCCAACCTGTTCACGACCGGACTTTCCACGGGCACCTTCGACTGGACCGAGTTCACGCCGGTATCCATGATGGCACTCGACCAGTTCGTACTCTGGGTCAACGCCAAGAGCCCTGCGAAGTCGGCGACCGAGTTCATCGAGCAGGTGCGCGCCGCGGGCGGCAAGATGCGCATGGGCGGCACCGGGGCGCGCCAGGAAGACCAGATCATCACGGTAAGCATCGAACGCGCGGCCAAGGTGAAGTTCACCTACATCCCGTTCAAGGGAGGCGGCGAGGTGGCCACCCAGCTGGTCGGCGGCCATGTGGACTCCACGGTGAACAACCCGATCGAAGCGGTGGCGCAATGGCGCGCGGGCGGACTGCGCCCGCTGTGCGTGTTCGACGACGAGCGGATGCCGTACACGGCACGTGTCACCGACACGATGTCCTGGAACGACATCCCGACCTGCCGGGAAGCGGGTGTTCCTACCGACTACGTGATGTTGCGCGGCATCTTCATGCCGGGTGGCGTGACGCCGGCGCAGCGCGACTACTTCGCCGGCCTGATGCGCCGGGTGCGTGAAACCCCCGAGTGGAAGCGGTTCATCGCCGAGGGCGCATTCAACCCGACCGCGCTCGAGGGAGACGCGTTCGTCAAGTGGCTCACGCGTGCAAAGGAAGAGCACCGGGGCTTGATGAAGGAAGCCGGCTGGGTCACGAAGTAACCCGCCGGCCAGCGCTGGAGCAGCCATGACCAGACCGGAAGACGACGACACCGGCGCAGTCGGCGTGGCGACGATGGAGATCATCGTCGCGGCGCTGTTCTTCGCATTCGGTGCATTGGTGATGTTCGACAGCTATCGGCTCGGCGCATCCTGGGCGAGCGACGGCCCCGAATCGGGCTATTTCCCGTTCTACACAGGCCTGATCATCTGCGTCTCGGCACTCGTGCTGCTGGTCCAGGGGTTGCGCCAGCGGGCTCGCGTCGCGCTTTCGTTCGTCGAGGCAGGGCCGCTGCGCCAGGTGGCGCTGGTGTTCTTCCCGGCCCTGATCTACGTCGGTGGCATCCAGCTGGTCGGCATCTACGTCGCCTCCACCGTCTACATCGCGCTGTTCATGGTGTTCCTCGGCCACTACACCTGGTTGCGCAGCGGCGCAGTCGGGCTATCGGTCGGTGTGTTCGCATTCCTGCTGTTCGAGCGCTGGTTCCAGATCCCGCTGCCCAAGGGCTTCGTCGAGCGGGCGCTGGGCTTCTAGCCGGGTCGATGGCGATTACCGGGGTATCCGATGGATGAACTGCAGTCGCTGCTGCATGGCTTCGCGATCGCGCTGACCTGGCAGAACCTGATGCTGATGTTCCTCGGCATCGTCCTCGGGGTGCTGATCGGCGTGCTGCCCGGGCTGGGCGGTGCCAACGGCATCGCGATCCTGCTGCCGCTGACCTTCACCATGTCGCCGACCTCGGCGATCATCCTGCTCTCGTGCATCTACTGGGGCGCGTTGTTCGGCGGCGCGATCACCTCCATCCTGTTCAACATTCCGGGCGAACCGTGGTCGGTGGCCACCACGTTCGACGGCCATCCGATGGCGCGCCAGGGCAGGGCGGGCGAGGCGCTGACCGCGGCCTTCACCGGATCTTTCATCGGCGCCTTCTTCGCGGTGGTGATGATCACCTTCCTCGCGCCGATGGTTGCGCAGTTCGCGCTGCGGTTCGGGCCGCCGGAATACTTCGCGGTCTACCTGCTCGCATTCTGCAGCTTCGTCGGCATGGGCAAGGGGTCGCCCTGGAAGACCATAGCCGCGATGATGCTCGGCTTTGCGCTGGCCGCGGTCGGCATGGATACGGTTACCGGCCAGCTACGCATGACCTTCGGCAGCACCGAGCTGATGCGCGGCTTCGACTTCCTGGTGGCGGTGATCGGGCTGTTCGGCATCGGCGAGATCCTGCTTACCATGGAGGAAGGCCTCGAGTTCAAGGGACGCAGCGCGAAGATCAATGCGCGGGTAGTGTGGGAGACCTGGAAGCAGCTGCCCCGCTTCTGGGCGACCTCGATCCGCGGGGTGCTGATCGGCTGCTGGATGGGCGTGACCCCGGGCGGCGCGACGCCGGCCTCGTTCATGAGTTATGGCGTGGCCAGGCAGGTATCGAAGAACGGACACAACTTCGGCAAGGGCGAGATGGAAGGGGTGGTGGCGCCGGAAGTCGCCGCCCATGCGGCCGGCACCTCGGCGCTGCTGCCGATGCTGGCCCTGGGCATTCCCGGCTCGCCGACCGCGGCGGTCCTGCTGGGCGGCCTGCTGATCTGGGGGCTGCAACCGGGTCCGCTGCTGTTCGTAGAACAGAAAGACTTCGTCTGGGGGCTGATCGCGAGCATGTACCTGGGCAACATCGTCGGGCTGATCGTGGTGCTGACCACCGTGCCGCTGTTCGCGGCCATCCTGCGCATCCCGTTCTCGATCATCGCGCCGGTGATCATCGTGGTGTGCGCGATCGGCGCCTACACCGTGAACAACGCGATGCTCGATGTCTGGCTGATGATGCTCTTCGGCGTGGCCGGCTACGTATTCAAAAAGCTCGACTACCCGATGGCGCCGATGGTCCTGGCACTGGTACTCGGCGACCGGGCGGAAGACTCGTTCCGGCAGGCGATGCTGATGTCGCAGGGGAGCCTGTCGATCCTCTGGCAGAACTGGCTGGTCGGCAGCATCAGCGCGCTGGCGATCGCGCTGCTGCTGTGGCCGTTCCTGGCCCCGCTGCGGGCGAGGTTCAAGGCCAGGCCCGGGCCGGCCTGACAGCAGCCCGGGCCGCGGTCAGACCGATATCTTCCCGCGCTGCTTCAGCCGTGACAGGGTCTCGGGCGACAGGTTCAGATAGGCGGCGAGTTCCTTTTTCGGCAGTCGCTCGACCAGTTCCCCATGCTTTCGGATGAAGCGCGCCACCCGGCCCGGAGCGTCGAGCAGGTGCAGCGTGATGGTATGGGCCATCACCTCACTCATCAGCCTCATCACCTCGAACTCGAAATGTGCTTTCAGCGCAGGGAATCGCTCGATGAAGCCGACCCACTCCTCCATGCCGAGTGTCGCGGCGCGTACGGGGGTCACGGCCCGGATCGAGAACGGCATCGGCGTACCCAGCCGCCAGGCGGCGTAGCTGGTGTCGAACTCCTGCTCGCTGGCGAAGCGCAGGATCATTTCCTTGCCCTCGGCATTGGACACCACGCGCTTCAGGATGCCGTCGAGGATGAAGTACTGTTCCATGCTCACCGCGCCCTGGCACTCGAGCAGTTCGCCTTTGCGGCAGTCGATCACCGACAGCAGCGGCTCGAGTTCGGCCCAGGCCTCGAGGGGCAGGGCGCCGAGGAGCAGATTCTGGCGCAACTGGAGCCGGATCGCGGCCGCGTGGGGGTGCCTGGCTACCGTCGTCATCGCGTCGTTCGCTGCAATGCAGCGAAAATACTCCGTTCGGTAATGCCTGAGTATAGACCGGCGCGGCGACGGTTCTTGACCGTGGTCAATGTATTCCGGGCGTTTCAGAACCTACAGTCCGCGCCTATCCCCGGCGGACTCGACGCCGGTCCGTGCAGACCCGCAACCGTCGACGGCTGCGGGTGCCTTGCGGCCGCGAGTTCAGTCGCCGCCGCAGGGAAACCGGGCGTGGCCATGAGCGCCTCATTCCAGTCACGTAACCTCTCCTGAGGAGGACGCCTCCATGGGCACCGTTGAACCGCAAGTCTCCGCCCCGGCGGACGTACCGCAAGCCGAACAGATCGACGGCTTCCACCTGGTCATCGAAGCGTTGAAGCTGAACGGCATCGATACCGTGTTCGGCCTGCCGGGTATCCCGATCACCGACCTCACCCGGATGCTTCAGGCGGAGGGAGTGCGCGTGATCTCGTTCCGGCATGAACAGAATGCCGGCAACGCTGCGGCGATCGCCGGCTTCATGACCCAGAAGCCCGGCATCTGCCTGACGGTATCGGCGCCGGGCTTCCTGAACGGCCTGACGGCGCTCGCCAACGCCACCACCAACTGTTTCCCGATGATCCTGGTCAGCGGCTCGAGCGAGCGCGAGATCGTCGACCTGCAGCAGGGCGACTACGAGGAAATGGACCAGCTGGCCATCGCCCGGCCGCTGTGCAAGGCGGCGTTCCGCGTACTGCATGCCGAGGACATCGGTGTCGGCGTGGCCCGTGCGATCCGCGCGGCGGTGTCCGGCCGTCCCGGCGGGGTCTACCTCGACCTGCCGGCGAAGCTGTTCGCGCAGACCATGGATGCCCAGGCTGGGCGGCGTTCGCTGATCAAGGTGGTCGATCCGGCGCCGCGCCAGATCCCGGCGCCCGATGCCGTGCAGCGTGCGCTCGACCTGCTGAAGGGCGCGAAGCGGCCGCTGATCCTGCTCGGCAAGGGTGCGGCCTATGCCCAGGCGGATGCCGATATCCGTGCGCTGGTCGAGAAGACCGGCATTCCCTACCTGCCCATGTCGATGGCGAAGGGACTGCTCCCGGATACCCACGAGCAGTCGGCCGCAGCTGCGCGGTCGTTCGTGCTGCCCGAGGCTGACGTGGTGATGCTGGTGGGCGCGCGCCTGAACTGGCTGCTGTCGCACGGCAAGGGCAAGACCTGGGGCGGCAAGTCGCACAAGGACGCGGGTGGGCAGAAGTTCATCCAGATCGACATCTCGCCGCAGGAGGCCGACAGCAACGTCGCGATCGACGCACCGCTGGTCGGGGACATCGGCTCGTGCGTGTCGGCGTTGCTGGCGGGCATGGACAGCGGCTGGCAGAAGCCGCCGGCGGAGTGGCTGTCGGCGGTGGCCGACCGGAAGAACCGCAACATCGCGAAGATGGCCGAGACGCTGGCGAAGGATCCTTCGCCGATGAACTTCCACAGCGCGCTCAACGTGGTACGCGACATCTTCAAGGCGAACCCGGACGCGATCATGGTGAACGAGGGCGCCAATGCACTCGACTTCACGCGCAGCATCGTCGACATGTACAAGCCGCGCAAGCGGCTCGACGTCGGCACCTGGGGCGTGATGGGGATCGGCATGGGCTTCGCCGTGGCGGCCGCCGTGGTCAGCGGCGAGCAGGTCATCGCGATCGAGGGTGACAGCGCGTTCGGCTTCTCCGGCATGGAAGTCGAGACGATCTGCCGCTACAACCTGCCGGTGTGCATCGTCGTCTTCAACAACAACGGCGTCTATCGTGGCACCGACGTCAATCCGTCGGGCAGCGCCGACGTGGCGCCTACCGTGTTCGTGAAGGGCGCGCGCTACGACAGGCTGATGGAGGCTTTCGGCGGCACCGGCGTCCATGCGACGACGCCGGCCGAACTGCGCGCTGCGATGGAAGAAGCCGTCCGTTCGCGGCGGCCGACCCTGATCAATGCGGTGATCGACGAGACCGCTGGAACGGAAAGCGGACGCATCACCAGCCTCAACCCGTCAGCCGCGAAGAAGAAGTAAATCGTGGAACATGGGGTCAGGTCTTGAGTTTTGCATCACAGATGCAAAACTCAAGACCTGACCCCCGCACAGGAGGTGACATGCAAGCCCTGAAGGACGTTCGAATTCTCGACATGACCCATGTGCAGGCGGGTCCCACCTGTTCGCAGTTGCTCGCCTGGATGGGGGCCGACGTGATCAAGTTCGAGCCGCCGCAGGGTGACGCGACGCGCGGTCAGCTGCGTGACGTGCCCGGTGCCGACAGCCTCTATTTCACGATGCTCAACTGCAACAAGCGTTCGATCACCGTGAACATGAAGACCGCCGAGGGACGGCAGGTGTTCACCGACCTGCTGAAGACCTGTGACATCGTGATGGAGAACTTCGGTCCGGGCGTGCTCGACCGCCTTGGCTTCACCTGGGAAAAGGTCCACGAGATCAACCCGCGTATCGTCATGGGGTCGATCAAGGGATTCGGTTCCTCCGGTCCGTACGCCGACTTCAAGGCCTACGAGAACGTGGCGCAGGCGATGGGCGGGGCGATGAGCACCACCGGCGTGCCCGACGGGCCGCCGTTCGTCACGGGCGCGCAGATCGGCGACTCGGGCACCGGCCTGCACCTGGCGATCGGCCTGCTCGCGGCGCTCCACCAGCGCGACCGTGACGGCGTCGGCCAGTATGTCGAAGTCGCCATGATGGACGGCGTGATGAACCTCTGCCGCGTCAAGTGGCGCGACCACCAGCGGCTGTGGCATGGTCCGCTGGCCGAGTATTCGGTCGGTACGCACAAGGGAATGGGCGAGACGCCGCGTGCCGGCAACGATTCCGGCGGTGGCCAGCTCGGCAACGCGATCCGTTGCGCGCCCGGCGGTCCGAACGACTTCATCTACGTCGTGGTCCAGGAGGCGGTCTGGGTCGCGCTCGCGAAACGCATCGGCCCCGACCTCGGCGAACCCGGCCTCGACACCGACCCGCGCTTCTCGACGATCGACGAGCGCCGCCGCAACCAGGCCTCGATCTGGGAGATGCTCGGCGAGTTCGCGCGCAAGCACACCAAGCGCGAGATGATGGGCATCCTGAACGAGTTGAACGTGCCCTGCGGCCCGATCATGTCGACCGAGGATCTGTTCACCGACGAGCATGTGAAGGGCCGCGAGATGATGGTCGAGCTCGACCATCCGCAGCGCGGCAAGTGGTACAACGTGGGCATGCCGATCAAGCTGTCCGCGTCGCCCGCGAAGATCGAGCGTTCGCCCACGCTGGGCGAGCACACCGACGAGGTGCTGACCGCGGTGCTCGGATACGACGCGCAGAAGGTCGACGCGCTCAAGACGGCCGGTGCATTCACTGCCCCGCCGAAGAAGCCGAAATAAGACGGAGGTTGCCCCCATGAAGGTTGTGATCATCGGCCAGCAGGACTTCGGCAAGTCCGTGCTGGAGAAGTTTCTGGAGCGAGGCGACGAGGTCGCTGCGGTGTTCTGTGCCCCGGAAAAGGCGGGTGGCAGGCCTGACCCCCTGAAGGTGGCTGCGGTCGAGAAGGGCCTGACCGTGCACCAGTTCCCGTCGCTGAAGACGCCAGAGGCGGAAGCGGCGATGCGCAGCCTGAACGCGGACATCGGTGTGATGGCCTATGTGCTGCAGTTCGCACCGCAGGCTTTCGTCGGTATTCCGCGTCTGGGCACGATCCAGTATCACCCGTCGCTGCTGCCGAAGTACCGCGGTCCGTCGTCCATCAACTGGCCGATCATCCGCGGCGAGAAGAAGACCGGCCTGACCATCTTCCGGCCGACCGACGGGCTGGACGAAGGCCCGGTGATCCTGCAGAAGGAATGCGACATCGGGCCCGACGAGACGATCGGCGAGGTCTACTTCAACAAGCTGTACCCGATGGGCGTCGCGGCGATGCTCGAGGCGGCCGACCTGGTGTTCGCCGGCAAGCACTGCGAAGTGGTGCAGGACGAGACGCTCGCCACGTACGAAGGCTGGTGCCGTGACGCCGAAGCGCGGATCAACTGGGCGAGCCACGTCGACTTCACCTACGACCTGATCCGGGGCTGCAATCCGGCCCCCGGTGCCTGGACGACCCTCGGCGGGAAGAAGCTGCAGATCTTCGAGGCGCGCAAGCATGCCTACCGCACCTTCGGCGCGACGAAGGGGAAGGTCGGCGAGGTAACTGACGTGTCCGAGAACGGCTTCTTCGTCGGCTGCCAGGGCGGGCGGATCGAGGTGCTCCGGGTCAAGCCGGAGGACGGCAAGAAGATGGGTGCCGGCGAGTATGCGGCCGGCGGGGCAGTGGCTGCCGGCAGCTTCCTGGGCACCTGAACCAGGGCTCGGGACGGGCGCGCCCGCACGCGATCCCGGCGCATGCGGCGCGGGGCGTCCGTCGGATTCTTCGGTGTCGCGCCGACGAGCGGTCAGCTGCGCTGCGCGAATGCCTCGAGATGCTGGCATCATCCCGTGTACGATTCCGTACATCTGCTGTAGAACCACTGCCGGGTACCCTCCCCGATGACCGACCTTTCCACTGCGTTGACCATGGCCAGCAGCACCGATCCGGGCATGGTTCGCTCCCACAATGAAGACAGCCTTGCCATCGAGCCCGATATCGGGCTCGCGATCCTGGCAGACGGCATGGGTGGCTACAACGCCGGCGAGGTCGCAAGTGGCATCGCCGTGGCACTCATCCGCGAGGAAGTGCGCAAGGCGCTGGCTGACACGGATCCGTCCAACTCGGAGGCTTCGCCAGTGCAGCGCGCGGAACGCGTATTGCGCGAACAGTCCACCCTGGCGAACGCGTCGATCTTCCATTCGTCGCAGACCCAGCCGCAGTACGCTGGAATGGGTACCACGCTGGTTTCGGTGCTGTTCGTCGACAACCAGGTATCGGTCGCCCACATCGGCGACTCCCGGCTGTACCGTCTGCGCGGTGACAGTTTCGAGCAGATCACGCGCGACCACTCCCTGCTCCAGGAGCAGATCGACAGCGGGATGATCTCCAAGGAAGACGCGCGGCATTCCATGAACAAGAATCTGGTCACGCGCGCGCTCGGGGTCGACCCGGAGGTCGAGACCGAGATCCACAGCTACGAAGCGCTGCCAGGTGACATCTACCTGCTGTGCTCGGACGGGTTGTCCGACATGATCCCGGAAGCCGAGATCCACAGCACGCTCGACACGCTGAAGGCGAACCTGCAACTGGCGGCCGACCAACTGGTGCAGACGGCCAACGACTACGGCGGGCGGGACAACGTGTCGGTCGTGCTGGTGCAGGTGAACGGACCGTTTTCGGCCGAAGCCGGCTGGATGTCCAGATTTATGTCCTGGTTAAAATAAGGTATAACCACCTCGCCATGGCAAAATTGATTATCAGTGTGGACGGGCAGGTGCTTGACGAGGTCGACCTCGTCAAGGAGCGCACGACCGTCGGTCGCAAGCCGCACAACGACGTGCGCATCGAGAATCTCGCCGTCAGCGGCGAACATGCGGCGATCGTCACGATCCTGAACGATTCGTTTCTCGAGGATCTCGGCAGCACGAACGGGACGACGGTCAACGGCCACCCGATCAAGAAGCATTTCCTGCAGAACAACGACGTTGTCGAGATCGGGAAGTACAAGCTCAAGTACATCAACGAGAAGGCGTCCCAGGCCTCGGCCGGCGACTTCGAGAAGACCATGCTGCTGCGCCCGGCCCAGGTCGCAGCCGCCCAGCCGGCATCGGCGCCCGGCAGCCCGCGCGCCGGCGATCCGACCAGCACGCGTCCGGGTGGCTACGTCGACCCGACCGCGACCGTGCCGGGTCCGATGCCCGCGCTGTCGACCAGCGTGGTGGGCCAGCAGTCTTCGTCCCCGGCGTCTGCGCCGCCCGTCGCGCAAGGCGTCCCGCAGCCGCTGGCCGGTCTCTCCCCGGCGATGGCGCCAGCGTCGGCTGCGAGCGCATCGATACCGGCGCCGCGCCCTGCATCGCCACCACCTGCAGCGATCCAGATCCTCACGGGTCCGAGCGCCGGCAAGGAACTGGACCTCGTGAAGAACCTCACCACGCTCGGCAAGCCGGGTGTGCAGGTGGCAGTCATCACCCGGCGCCCGCACGGCTTCTTCCTCACGCATGTCGAGGGGGTGCAGTATCCGAGCGTCAACGGAAACGCGCTCGACGGACAACCGCGGCAATTGCACGATCACGACATCATCGATCTGGCGGGCGTCAAGATGGAGTTCTTCCACAAGCCCGATTGATCCGATGGCTGTGCTGCGGCCACCGCTCAAGGCCGGCGGCTGGCTGCCGATAAGCATCAACCTGGTGAGGATACGTCCCGAAGGCGCTTCGGAGCGCCGGGGATCGGTAGTATGTCTCGCTCGTGCTGTGACGGACGACACGGGGACGACATCTTCCCGGGTGGACGTTATCACAGACAAGGCAGATGTCCCGGATGAAGTTGCGCGTGCTCGGTTGCAGTGGCGGTATCGGCGGCAGTCTGCGCACGACGTCGTTCGTGCTCGACGAAGATGTGCTGGTCGATGCCGGAACCGGCGTCGGAGACCTCAACATCGAAGAGCTCCAGCGTATCGATCGGGTGTTCCTGACGCACTCCCACCTGGACCACGTGACGTCGCTGCCATTCCTGGTCGATACGGTCGGCTGGATGCGCGACCGTCCGCTCACCGTGCATGCGCTGCCCGAGACCATCGAGGTGCTGCGCCAGCATCTGTTCAACTGGAAGCTGTGGCCGGATTTCGCGCAGATTCCCGATGCACTGAATCCGTGGATGCACTACCAGCCGGTAGCTGTCGGGGAGCGGCTCGACCTGGGGCGAGGGCGCAGCATCACGCCGTTGCCGGCAAATCATGTGGTGCCTGCGGTCGGCTACCACCTCGACAGTGGTCGGGCAAGCCTGGTGTATACCGGCGACACGACGGTCAACGAGGCCCTCTGGCCGATGGTCAACCGCATCGACAACCTCCGCTACCTGATCATCGAGACCGCGTTCCGCAACCGGGAACATGACCTCGCGCGTACATCCAAACACCTGAGTCCGATGATGCTGGCCGACGAGCTCGAAAAGCTGCAGCGGCAGGTCGACATTTACATCACGCACTTGAAGCCGGGCGAGTACGAGGCCATCATGGAGGAAATCCAGTCGTGCGCGGGCCGGTTCGCCCCGCAGATGCTGCTGACGTTCCAGCAGTTCGAGTTCTGACAGCCATGATCGACATGATGCGATTCCGACCCGGGGGCAACCCACCATGAGCAGCGTTCTCGAAACCCGGCCCCAGGCGCAGGGTGGGGCGTCCGCAGCTGGCGGGGAAGTGCTGGCGGACAGGCTCAGGTTTTCGCAGGGCCTGCAGGCGGTCACGAACCGCATCCACTCCTTGAGCGAACTCGACGAGATCATGGTCGAGCTGTCGCAGGACATCTGCGCGCTGTTCGAAGCCGACCGGCTGACCATCTACGTCAGCACGGAAGACGGCAATTCGATCGTCTCGAAGGTCAAGACCGGTCTGAATTCGTTCAAGGACCTGAAGCTTCCGATCAACGAGCAGAGCATCGCGGGGTTCGTGGCGAGCACCCGGCGCGTGGTCAACGTCGCAGACGTCTACAACGACGACGAACTGAAGCGCTACAGTCCGCAGCTGCACTTCCTGAAGGAAGTCGACAAGCGTACCGGCTACCGCACCCGGCACATGCTGGTCGTTCCCATCTGCGAGTCGGTCAGGCAGGCGCAGCCGGGTGCCGGCAGCGCGGCCCAGGGGCCCCTCGTCGGCGTGATCCAGCTCATCAACTCCCGCACGGGCGAGGCATTCTCGAAGACCGCCGAGGACGGTGCGCGCCAGCTGGCCGAGACGCTGGCGATCGCGGTGCTGCAGCGGCAGAAGCAGCCGGCGTTCAAGATCCGTGGCAAGTACGACCAGCTTGTCGCGGGTGCCGTGCTGTCCGCAGACGAGATGGAGCTCGCACTGCGCTCGTCGCGGCGCAAGAACATCGATATCGAAGATGTGCTGATCGACGAATTCCAGGTCAAGGTCCCGCTGCTCGGCGAGTCGCTGGCGCTGTTCTTCCAGTGCCCCTACGAGCCGTTCCGTGCCGACCGGCTCAAGCCGCTCGATCTGCTGAAGAACATCCGGCGCGAATTCGCCGCCGAGAGCGGCTGGCTGCCGCTCGAAGAGGGCAAGGACGGCCTGGTCGTGCTCTGCACCGACCCCGAGAAGGTGCGTGGTTCGCGCCAGGTCGCCAACGTGTTCCCGAAGGCGAAGGTCGATTACCGGGTCACGACGAAGCGCGAGTTCGCCGCGACGATGAACCAGGTGTTCGGCGGCGGCGGCCCGGAAATCGCGGTCGATACCAGCTCGGTCGGCGACCTGCTCTCCGAACTGTCGGAAGAGGCCGAAGACGAGGGCTCCGCGGTTGCCGAACTCTCGGCCGCCTCCGAGAACGAAGTGGTCCGGCTGGTGAACAAGATCATCATCGATGCGTACCATCAGGGCGCGTCGGATATCCATGTGGAGCCCGGCCCCGGCAAGCAGAAGACGCTGATCCGCTTCCGCAGGGACGGCTCGCTGCACAACTACATCGAGGTGCCGGCCAGCTACCGCCAGGCGATCGCCGCGCGGTTGAAGATCATGTGCGACCTCGACATCTCCGAGAAGCGCAGGCCGCAGGACGGCAAGATCAAGTTCCGCAAGTTCGGCCCGCTCGACATCGAACTGCGGGTCGCGACCATCCCCAGTCAGGGCGGCGTCGAGGATATCGTGATGCGTATCCTGGCCGCAGGCGAGCCGATCCCGCTCGACAAGCTGGGCGTGTCGGACCACAACCTCGGCCTGCTCAAGGGCGCGATCACCAAGCCGTACGGGTTGTTCTTCGTCTGCGGCCCGACGGGCTCCGGCAAGACCACTTCGCTGCACTCGGTGCTCGGCTACATCAACACGCCCGAGACCAAGATCTGGACGGCGGAAGACCCGGTCGAGATCACGCAGCGCGGGCTGCGCCAGGTGCAGATGAACCCGAAGGCCGGGCTGACCTTCGCCACCGCCATGAAGGCCTTCCTGCGGGCCGATCCCGACGTGATCATGGTCGGCGAGATGCGCGACAAGGAAACCGTTGCGATCGGCATCGAGGCGTCCCTAACCGGCCACCTGGTGTTCGCCACGCTGCACACCAACAGCGCGCCGGAGTCGATCACCCGCCTGCTCGACATGGGCATGGACCCGTTCAACTTCTCCGACGCGCTGCTCGGCATCCTCGCGCAGCGCCTGGCGAAACGGCTGTGCTCGAAGTGCCGCAAGCCGCGGGTCGCCGGCGAGGACGAACTCACGCTGCTGCTCGACGAATACGTGCAGGAACTCCGGCAGACCGAAACCTGGAAGAAAGACCCCGAGGCGGCACGCGAGCAGGTCCGCCAGCGCTGGGTCCGCCAGTTCGGCAACCCGAAGGGCGAGATCGTGCTCCAAAGCAAGGTCGGCTGCGACACCTGCAACGGCACTGGCTACAAGGGCAGGGCGGGCCTGCATGAACTGCTGATCGGCACCGACCGCCTGAAGAAGGGAATCCAGGAACACGCCCGCGTCGCAGATCTGCTGGCGATCGCGCTCGAAGAAGGCATGCGCACACTGAAGATGGACGGCATCGAGAAGGTGCTGCTCGGCATCACCGACATCCAGCAGGTACGCGCGGTCTGCATCAAGTAACCGGGGGCGATGTGGACGACATGCTGGCGCGCCTCGAGTACCTGAACGAGGTCGGCGCAGCCCTGTCCCGCGAGAAGGACATCGATCGCCTGCTGGAGTCGATCCTGGTGGCCGCGAAGCATATCGCCCGCGCCGATGGCGGGACGCTTTATCGCGTCGGCGACGACCGCCGGTCGCTGGCCTTCGAGATCATCCGCACCGACTCGCTGGGCATCGCGATGGGCGGCAGCACCGGGCTCAAGGTGCCGTTCGCGCCGATCCCGCTGTTCGAGGACGACGGGGCGCCCAACGTGCACAACGTCGCCGCCTGCGCGGTGAACCAGGATCGCACCGTCAATATCGAGGATGCCTACGCCGAGGCGGGCTTCGACTTCTCTGGGACGCGGCGTTTCGACAGGCAGACCGGCTACCGCTCGCGCTCGTTCCTGACCGTCCCCATGAAGAACCACGAGGACGAGATCATCGGCGTGCTGCAGTTGATCAACGCCCGGGATGCTTCGGGTGCCGTGCACCCGTTTTCCGGCACCGATCAGCGCCTGGCAGAGTCGCTGGCGTCGCAGGCTGCGGTGGTGCTGACCAACCGGCTGCTGATCTCCCATCTCGAGAATCTGTTCGAGTCGTTCATCAACCTCATCAACTCGGCCATCGACGACAAGTCGCCCTATACCGGGGGGCATTGCGCGCGGGTGCCGGTGCTGACGACGATGCTGGCCGATGCAGCGTGCGCCACCACCACCGGCCCGCTGGCCGACTTCGGCATGGACGACGCGCAGCGCTACGAACTCAAGATCGCGGGGCTGCTGCACGACTGCGGCAAGGTGACGACCCCTGTTCACGTGGTGGACAAGGCCACCAAGCTCGAGACCATCTTCGACCGGATCCACCTGATCGACACCCGGTTCGAGATCGTGCGCCGCGACCTCGAGGTCGAACTCCTGCGCGAACGCATCGCCGCGATGCAGGCGGGCGAGCGGGCCAACCTGGTCGACATGGAGGCCGAGCTGAAGCGGCGGGTGCGGGCGGTGAACGAAGACCGCGACTTCCTGCGCGGGGCGAACATCGGCAGCGAATCGATGAGTGCCGAAGACCGGGCGCGCGTGCACGAGATCGCCACCCGCTGGCCGCGGATGGACGAGGCGGGTTTCGAAACGCCTTTGCTGACAGCCGACGAGATCGCCAACCTGACCATCCCGCACGGCACGCTCACCGAGGAAGAGCGCCGGGTCATCAACCACCACATCGACGTCACGATCCAGATGCTCGAGGCGCTGCCCTGGCCCAAGCACCTGCAGAACGTGCCCGAGTTCGCTGGCGGGCACCACGAGCGGATGGATGGCAGGGGCTATCCGCGCGGGCTGTCGGGCGAGCAGATGTCGGTGCAGGCGCGCATGATGGCGATCGCCGACGTGTTCGAGGCGCTGACCGCCAAAGACCGTCCCTACAAGGCCGGAAAGACCCTGACGGAGGCATTGACCATCCTCGGCAGGATGCGGATCAACGGCCACATCGACCCCGACCTGTTCGATGTCTTCCTGCGCGAGAAAGTCTACCTGCGCTACGCCGAGCAGTTCCTCGATCCCGAGCAGATCGACGACGTCGATATGGCAGCGATCCCGGGTTTCCGCGGCTGATGCGTCGCCGCGACCGTGAATGATTCACGGTCGCGGCGGGAATTGCACACAAGCTGCCGGTTTTCGTCACTCATGGACGGCAGATGCCGGTCGCAGACTGCATACAGCGCCTGCGCGAATTTCTAAAACGCTTTCAGGGTCAATGATTTACAATGGGCAGCTGCTGCTGGCATGCACTTTGCTGTATCCTTGGCCGTGGAATGCCGAACGCTTCCGCTTACCTTCCATTTGCTGCTGGAGATGATATGAAAACGATTCAAAAAGGCTTCACCCTGATCGAACTGATGATCGTGGTTGCGATCATCGGTATTCTCGCTGCCGTTGCCATTCCGCAGTATCAGGACTACGTGAGCCGCACGCGTTGGGCGAACACGATGTCCGAGTTCTCGTCGATCCGTACCTCCGTGTCGGAGTGTATCCAGCGTAGTGCTGGCGATCCCACCATTTGTAGAACCAATATTGAGTTGGGTCTTAATGCCTTGCCGACTACCCTTGGCAACCCTCCGGCGCGGGTTGATCTTTTGAGTCTTGGTGCAACTGCGGGTACCAACGGTTTGGGCGGCACCTCGACCTGGACATTGACCGCGCAAACGGGTGCCGACGGCGCAGCCTTGACTGCAGGTTGTATCGTGACCGCGGTCGCCACCGTCACTGCGACTGCGGTGGTCTGGTCCTATACTTCGTCCGGACCAGACCTTTGCGCTCGGTCGCGCACAGGCTTTGTCCGCAGCTGATCCGGGAGAATCCCGAAGAGCCCCTGGCCTGTGCCAGGGGCTTTTTTTTGGCCCTGCCCGTATCCCCCCTTGAATCGCTCGCGCCTGTCGTCCGAACAGGCGGTTGCCTTCGGCACCGCGCTCTGTCTCCTTGTTGCCATGGCATGGCGCTGGTTCGACCTGCGCGACTGGCACGATTCACAGCGGATGCTGCAGTGTCTGCTGCTGCTGGCTGCCGGTGCGACCTGGCTGTTCGACAGCGGCCTGCGCGACCGACTGCTGGTACAGGCCGGTCGCTTCGGGCGGCGTACCGCGCTCGCATGGATGGCGGCGCTGGGCCTGGGGGTGGTCTCGGCGATCTGGAGCGGTTTCCCCCGGTTCGGGCTGCTCGAAGTGGCGCTGTTCGCTCTGTCGACGCTGCTTGTGACGAGCGTGATGGCGGCCCGGCGGTCGCCGCGCGCCTTCGATGCCATCGCGCTGGCGATGGTGGTGGCGGCCGGTACCGTGCTGGTCGTGCAGTTCATGAGCGCCTACGCGGCCGCGCTGTTCGGCGGCGCAGGCTTGGTCGTCGACAACCTGTATCGTGGCGGGTTCTCGAACCCCCGCTTCCTCGGACAGTTCCACACGATGGCACTGCCGTTGTTGCTGGCTGCCTGCGTGTATCCGGCGTTCCCGGCGCGCTGGCGTGCAATGGCATTCGCCGTACTCGTGATGAGCCTGGCGCTGGCGCTGCTCACCGCGAGCCGAGCCACCTGGTACGCCTGGCTGGCGGCCACGCTGGCGGTGCTGGTCGTGTTTCGTCCGCCCTGCCGGGCGATGCTGTCGGCCCTGGCCGCCGCGCTGTGCTGCAGCGCGGCAGTGTTCTACGCGATGTTCTATGTGCTGCCGCCGCTGCTGATCGAGGGCTGGCAGTTCGACGTGATGGAGGCCTCGTTCGGCCGCCTCGGCCAGTTTGGTCTCAGCATGCGCGACGTGCTGTGGTCGAGGGCCCTGGGATGGATCGGACAGTTTCCGATGCTCGGCATCGGCCCGATGGGCCTCGCGCTGGACGTCAACCCGGTGGCTGCGCATCCCCACAACGCACCGTTGCAGATCGCTGCCGAGTGGGGCCTGCCCGCGAGCTTGCTGATGGCCATTGCGGTACTCGGTGCCGCGTCGGGCCTGTCGATGGGGCTGCGCCGGCAGGTTACGGATACCCCGGCGGATGGTGGCGCGGAGCGGTTGGTCGGGGTCGCGCTCGCCATTGCGTTGACCGGGGCCGCCATCAACGCGCTGGTGGATGGCGTGATCGTGATGCCGTGCACGCAGCTGATGCTGGCAGGCGTCGCCGGATGGACGGCTGCCTGCCTGTTGCCGCCCGCGGCGGCGGTGCCTGCGCGCGCGCGATGGCCGGGCCGCTGCACGGCGGTGGCCATCGGCGCAGCCATGATTGCCCTGTTCCATGGCGCCGCGCCCGAGGCGCGGTCGCTCTACCTGCAGCTTGACCGGCTGCAGGCCGCAGCTGACGATCGTCCAACGTTCACCCGCTTCTGGATACAAGGCTGGCTCACCGACGCGGTGGACATCGAGCGGGTGCGATTCCTGAGACAGGTGCCGCGCTAGCGCCAGTCAGGTCGTCACCACCGTCTCTACGCTCTCGCGGGCGCCGCGGTTGTCGACCCAGGCCAGCGCGACCTTGTCGCCCGGCTTCGCGCCGCGCACCCGGATGCCGACGAACGGATCGCGCGCGATGGCCTGGCTCCACTGCGCGTCGAGCACGATGCGGCCGTTGTGCGTGATCTGCACGCGCTGGATGAAGTGGAGCGGGACGAGCTGTCCCTTCGCATCGCGCCGGTTGCCGGTCTCCATCGGATGCATCACGAGCGCGCGCACGTCGACGAAATCCTGGCGCATGCGCGCGGTGATCCGGGTGGTGGATTCAGCCATCGAAGGTCTCTGTGCGTTCCGGGCGGGGTCAGCCACAGCCGCCGATGGTGGTCTTCACGTCGCGCGTCGCGGCATGCAGCCTGCCGTCGGCGCTGACGATCACCCGGATGGTGCCCGACTCGGCGACCTTGATCAGCGTCGACACATAGGGTTCGGCGCCGTTGGCGAAATGGAAGGTGGCCGCGAGCGGGTAAGGGTTGCGGTCGGTGACGATCGACAGCGCCTGGGTGTTCGGGATGCGGCTGGTGACCTCGATGCGAGTGCGCGCGCCGTTCTCGATGACGTCCTGCATCTCGATCAGGATGTCGCGGCTCGCCACGACCGAGCCGCTGCCCAGGTGGCGTATCGCCTCGGCTGCGGTCTTCGCCTCGAACCCGGCCCTGTTCCAGTCGGCCGTCGACAGGGCCGGCTGCGCGAAGACGGGCCCGACCAGGCCGGGCGCGGCCAGCACGAAGGCGACTGAGCTGCCCTGCAGCAGCGCGCGGCGCTTCACCGCGATGCCTTGCGCCGCGCCGGCCGGGCAACCCAGTGGCCGCTGCGGCCACCGGACTTTTCCAGCAGGCCGATGTCCGACATCGTCATGCCGCGGTCGATCGCCTTGCACATGTCGTAGATGGTGAGCAGCCCGACGCTGACCGCGGTCAGGGCCTCCATCTCGACACCGGTACGGCCGACGGTTTCCGCCACCACGGTGCAGCCGATGGAGCAGTCTGCGTCGTCGAGGTCGAACTCGGCTTCGACCCGGGTCAGCGGCAGCGGATGGCACAGGGGCACCAGGTCGGCGGTGCGCTTGGCCGCCATGATGGCGGCGAGCCGGGCGATGCCGATCACGTCGCCCTTGCCGATGGACCCTGCGCGGACGCGCTCGAGCGTGGCGGGCTGCATGCGGATGCGGCCGGTGGCGCGCGCGCGGCGGGCGGTTTCGGCCTTGGCGCCGACATCGACCATGACCGCACGCCCTTCGGCATCGAAATGCGTGAGATCGGCAGCGGTCGGGGCGGATGCGGTCGGGTTCATGGGCAGGAGCGGCAACGGACCTCGGCGATGGACCGACGGATAAAGCCGGCCGATAACGCAGGGATAACCCCCGAACGGACAATGACTTTATGATAACACCATGCGTTTCCACTCCCGTCTCCCGCAGACCCAGACGCACACGTCCGGCTCACGCCGTTCGCGCGCGCTGCGCGTGCTGCGATCCTGCGCGCTGGCGGCAGCGATCTCGGTGCCGCTGGCCGGTGCCAGTGAACTGCCCGACCTGGGCGATGTATCGCGCGGCGTGCTGTCCGTGGTGCAGGAGCGGCAGATCGGCATCGAGGTGATGCGCGAGGTGCGCAACGACCGCAGCTTCCTGGATGACGCCGAACTCAACGCCTACCTGGCCAACCTCGGTTACCGGCTCGCAGCCAACAGTCCCGATGCACGTATCCCGTTCGAATTCTTCGTGATGGACGATCGCATGATCAATGCGTTCGCGCTGCCCGGCGGATTCATCGGCGTGCACACCGGCCTGATGGCCACTGCGCAGAGCGAATCCGAGCTGGCAGCGGTGATCGCGCACGAGATCGCGCATGTCACCCAGGGCCATATCGCACGGCTGGTCGCCAACCAGCAGCAGGCGCAGGTGGGTTCGATCGTCGCGATGGCGCTGGCACTGCTGGCTGCGCGGTCGAACCCGCAGCTCGCGCAGGGCGCGATCGTCGGCGCGCAGGCGGCGGTCGTGCAGAGCCAGCTCAACTTCACGCGCGACATGGAGCGCGATGCCGACCGGGTCGGACTGTCCATCCTCGAGCGCTCGGGCTTCGACGTGCGCGGAATGTCGTCCTTCTTCGAGCGGCTGCAGCGGGCGACCCGCAGCTTCGAGACCTCGGCGCCCGCCTACCTGCGTACCCACCCGATGACCACCGAGCGGATCGCCGATACGCTGAACCGGATCGATGCGCTGCCCTACCGCCAGGTTCGCGACGACCCGGAGTTCCAGTTCGTCCGCACCCGGCTGCTCGCGATGCAGGGCACGCCGCGCGAGGCCGTACAGACCTTCGACAACGGCCTGCGGCAGGGGGCCTATATCAACGAGGCGGCGCAGCGCTTCGGGCTGGTCCATGCGCTGATGCGCAACCGTGACTACGCGCGTGCGCAGAAAGAGCTGCGCGCGCTGCGGCCGATCGCGCCGCGCCTGCCGCTGATCGATGCCCTCGAGGGCGACCTGCTGGTCGCCTCGGGCAACCTGAAGGGCGCGGCCGCGTTCTACCAGGCGGCGCTGATCGAGCATCCGCGCTACCGGGCGCTGGTCTACGACTATGCCGACGTGCTGATCCGCACCGGCCAGCCGCGCGACGCGATCAGGATCGCCTCCGATGCCCAGCAGTACTACCCGTCGGACCACCGGCTGTTCTTCATCCAGGCGAGGGCCCATGCCGAACTCGGCCAGGTGCTCTCGCAGGGCCGGGCGCAGGCCGAGGCGAACGTGCTGCTCGGCAATCGCGCGCTCGCGATCGAACAGCTGCAGAATGCGCTGCGCGCCGGCGACGGCGACTTCTTCGAACTCTCCTCGGCCGAGTCGCGGCTGCGCGAACTGCGCGCCCAGCAGCCACCGCGCAAGGGCAGGAGCTGAGCGGCCAGGGCCGAGCGTCCTGTTCGCCGGGCGCCGACTGCAGCATGCATGCTTGCGCCTGCCGGCAGGTTGTTTAGAATCCGGTCATCTTCAGGCGGGGCGGGGAGAACGACAATGACTGACACGATCGAATCCGACCGTGAGCTCGACACGCGCGGCCTGAACTGTCCGCTGCCGATTCTGCGCACCAAGAAGGCGTTGAACGAGCTGATCACTGGGCAGGTCCTGAAGGTCGTCTCGACCGACCCTGGCGCCACGAAAGACTTCCAGGCGTTTTCGCGCCAGACCGGCAACGCGCTGTTGAGCGCCTCCGAGGTCGCAGGCGAATTCGTCTTCTACCTGAAGAAGAAGTAGGCGGTCGTCAGGCGCCGCGACGATCGCGCGCAGCCTGCCTGAGCGGTGGCGCCAGCAACCGTTGCTCCAGCGCCGAGAACAGCACCTGCACCAGGACCGCCAGCGCCGCCGCGGGCAGCGCGCCGGCAAGCAGCGTCGTGGCGTCGTTCAGGGCGAGGCCGGTGGCGATGCGCTCGCCATAGCCACCGGCACCGATGAAGGCGGCGATGGTGGCGGTGCCGACGTTGATCACCGCCGAGGTCTGTATGCCGGCGAGGATGGCCCCGAGCGCCAGCGGCAGTTCGATGCGCATCAGGCGCGCGGTGCGTGGCAGTCCGAGTGCGCGCGCCGAGTCGCGGAGCGGTTGCGGGATGGCGTCCAGGCCGGCGCAGGTGCTGCGCACGATCGGCAGCAGACCGTACAGGAACAGGGCCGTCAGCGCCGGCAGCATGCCGATGCGTGAATACAGCGTGATCAGGAAGGCCAGCAGGGCCAGCGACGGGATGGTCTGTACCAGGCCGACGGCCGGCAGCACCCAGCGCCGTGCCGATGCGCTGCCGGCGCACCAGATGCCGAGCGGGACGCCGACGAACATCGACAGCAGCAGCGAGGCGAACACCAGTACCAGGTGTTCACCGGTGAGGCGGATGAAGTCCTGGTCGAACACGGCGTCGTACAGGGTGCGCCCGGCGCTGCCGGGCGGCCCCCGACGCGGTGACGCATCGCCAGCCATGGCCGGTGGCGTGCCGTCGGCGCCAGGAGCCGGGCCGGCGACGAACCGGGCGGCGATCGCCGCGAACGTTTCACCGCCGACTTCCGCCCGGGCGTTCAGGCCCCGCATCGTCGCGTCGTCGAGGCGGCCCTCGAGGGCGATGAGCGCCGCGTAGGTGCGCGGCAGGCGGTGCTCCAGCCCTGCACGGTAGAGCAGCACCGCGTCGTAGCGCGGAAACCAGCTGCGGTCGTCCTGCAGCACCCGCAGGCCATGGCGTTCGATCGCGGCGTCGGTCGAGTAGACGTCGATCACGTCGAGCTGGCCGGCGGCGAGCGCGCCGAACTTCAGTCCGTGCTCGACGCCGCGGGGGGTGCCGAACGGCAGGGCGTAGCGGTTGCGCAGCCCGGGCCAGCCATCGGCGCGGCCGATGAACTCCTGGGTCAGGCCCAGGCGCAGCGCCGGGTGTGCCGCGAGGTCGGAGATACGGGCGATGCCCAGTCGGGCTGCCTGCGCCCGCTGCATCGCCAGCGCATAGGTATTGTTGAAGCCCAGCGGCCGCGACATCGCGAGCCCGCGCTGCCGCAGCGCTTCGGCCATCGCCGCCGCGTCGTCCGGATCGTCCAGGCGCAGGATCTCGCGTGCCAGCGTACCGGTGTACTCGACGTAGAGGTCGATCGCGCCCGATGCCAGTGCGGACTGGACGATGCCGGTGTTGCCCAGGCCCTGCTCGTGGCGTACCCGTGCTTCGCCGGCGGACTCGGCCGTGCGGCGCAGGATTTCGCCCAGGATGTAGGACTCCGTGAACCGCTTGCTGCCGACCACCAGCGTGCCGGCGGCCGGCCGGTCCGGCCCGGCGCCCGTGCTCCCTGGCGCGCGCGCCGTCCCCGCCTGCGCCGCAGCCGAGGCCAGCACCATCGCCACCATCGCCATGGCGAGGGTCCGGGCGAACCGGCAGTGTGGCGCCGCGCCCGACGCCGTCATCGTCCGCCACCCGGCAGCGGGCCGTGCTGTGCGCGGATGAACTGCGTGACGAACGGGTCGGCGGGATGTTCCATCAGGTCGGACAGGGCCCCCCGTTGCACCACCTGCCCGGCGCGCATCAGCAGGATGTCGTCCGCCAGCGCGGCAGCCTCATGCAGGTCGTGCGTGACCCAGAGTACCGTCTTGCCGAGTGCGTCGAACAGGTCGCGCAACTCCCGCTGCAGTTCGTCGCGGGTGATCGGGTCGAGCGCGGACAACGGTTCATCGCAGAGCAGCAGCGGCGGATCGGGCAGCAGGGCGCGCGCGATGCCGACGCGCTGGCGCTCGCCGCCGGACAGTGTGCCGGGATACTGGTCGAGCAGGCGCGGATCGATGCGCGCGAGTTCGACCACCGAGCCGAGGCGCTCGCCGATGCGCCCGCTGTCCCAGCCCAGGTGCCGGGCGAGCAGGGTGATGTTGTCGCGGGCGGTCAGGTGCGGGAACAGCCCGCCGTCCTGGATCACGTAGCCGGTACGGTGGCGCAGCGGCTCGACGGTCGCCGGGCCGAGCACGACGCCGTCGATCTCGACCGAGCCTGCGTCAGGTTCGATCAGACCGATCAGCAGCCGCAGCAGCGTCGACTTGCCGCAGCCGCTCGGGCCGAGAAGCACACTCACCCGGCCGCGCGCGAAATGCGCGGTCAGCGGGGCGAGTGCAACGCGCTCGCCGAATGACCGGCACAGGCCGCGCACATGGATCATGCGGGGCTGTCGGATCCGGCCTTGCCGGTGCCGGCCACGGCCTGCCGGGCGTGCCAGGCGTCCAGCGCCGACTGGTAGCGGTCGTACGCATCGTGGTAGAGGTCGAAGATGCATGGCGTGCAGCCACTGCCGCAGCAGTCCTCGAGCGCGGGCTCGACCGGCGGCAGGGGCAGCGGATCGGACGCTTCGCGGGCGGCGGCAGGGCGGGCTGGCACGCGGTTCATACCCGATCGTACCAAACGCCCGTGCATGGCCGTGTACCCGCCGCGCTGAAGTTTTCGTCCAGGCTGCCGTTAGAGGGGCAGGGTATCCGGCGTCCTGCAACGTCCTGCCGTCCATTGTTCCGACCTGCCGGTCCCGCCTCCCGCCCCGTTGCCGACCGGCATTTCCGAACGCATCCAGATGCTGCGCCCGATCGAAATCACGCCCGAACTGCTGGGCCAGACCCTGCCGTGGGATGTCTACGATCGCTATGGCGTGCTGTTGCTGGCGCGGGGGACCGTGCTCGACGGTGCGGTGCAGATCGGCCGCCTGAACGCCCGCAAGCTGTTCGCGCGCGCCGAAGACCTCGGTGACCTGGACGTGTCGGAGATCCTGTCGCCGTTCACGGCGCTCGGCGAGGTGGCCGCGTCGCTGCGCGCGGTGTTCGATGCCGGCGTCGGGCAGGGCGTCGTGCCGCAGGTGCTGCGCATGGCCGACTCGCTGCGGGCCGTGATCGCGACCGACCAGGACGCGTGCCTCGGCTGGATCGCGCTGGACCGCAGCGCCTCCTACTGCGTGCGTCACAGCATCGCGGTCGCCCTGATCTGCGAACTGATCGCCAACGAGCTGAGCCTGCCCGGGGCCGAGCAGCGATCAATGATCTGCGCCGCGCTGACGATGAATGCCGGCATGCACGCCCTGCAGGACCGGCTGAACAGTCGCGGCGCCCAGCTCGAACCGGAGGAGCGCGCGCAGATCGCCGCGCACCCGGAACGCAGCCATGCGTGGCTGCAGGCACGCGGAGTGGTCGATGAGGTCTGGCTGGCCGCGGTCGCCGACCATCATGAGCTGCTCGACGGTCGTGGCTACCCGCGCGGGCTGACCGGATCGATGATCGCCCTGCCTGCCCGGCTGATCGCGCTCGCGGACATCTATTGCGCGAAGACCGGGGAGCGCTTCTACCGGCCGCCCAAGCTGCCCTCGGCGGCCGCGCACGATATCCTGCGCGGACGGCGCAGCGGCGTCGATCCGATGCTCGCCGGCATCCTGTTCCGGTTCATGGGCGTGCATCCTCCGGGCACGCTGGCGCGCCTGGCCAACCGCGAGGTCGCCGTGATCACGCACAACGCCCCCGGTGGCCAGCCGGTGCTGGTCAGCGTGCTCAACCCGAAGGACGAGCCGCTGCCGCAGCCCACCGTGCGCCAGGCATCGAAGATCGCCACGTCCATCCGCAGCTTCGTGTCGTTCGATCCGGCGCTCCACCGCTTCGACCTGGAGCGGCTGTGGGGTTACGCACGCTGAGCCGTTCCGGGGACCGGGAACCCCGCGCGGGCATTCACCGACAGTCAGCGGCTGCGCGCCAGGCGCAGCCGCTGGGAGATCGGGCGCGGCGCGCCTTCACTTCAACCGCGCCAACTGGGCGCTGACCTTTTCCAGCGTCGCGGTGAATCCGGCCAGCCGCGCCTTCTCCTGTTCGAGAACCTGGGCCGGCGCGCGCGCCACGAAGTTCTCGTTGGCGAGCTTGCCGTGCGCTTTCGCGATCTCGTTCTCGAGCCGGGCGGCCTCCTTGCCGAGGCGTTCGCGCTCGGCAACGATGTCCACCTCGACCTTCAGAACCAGGCGCGTGGTCCCCACCACGGCGACCGGTGCGTCCGCGGCGCCGTCGTCCGCCGCTGCGGTACCCGTGCCCGAGCCCGCTGGCGCGTCATCGGCGACGGTGACCGTCGACAGCCGGGCAAGCGGTACCAGGTAGTGCCCGAACCGGGCGACCGTGCCGTCGTCGCCGAAGGCCACCAGCGGTACCTTCTGCGCTGGCGAGAGGTTCAGCTCCCCGCGCAACTGGCGGCAGGCATTGACCAGCGCCTTCAGGCGCTCGATCGCGGCGTCGCTGGCCGGATCGACCCGCTCCGGCTGCGGCTGCGGATACGGCTGCACCATGATGCTGGAGGTCTCGTCCGAGCGGCGCCTGCCGGCGGCCACCGACACCGTCTGCCAGAGCGCTTCGGTGATGAATGGAATCACCGGATGCGCCAGGCGCAGCGTGGCCTCGAGCACGCGCAGCAGCGTGCGCCGGGTACCGCGCTGCGCGGCCGGGTCTTCGTCCTGCAACTGCACCTTCGCCAGTTCGACGTACCAGTCGCAGTACTCGTCCCAGGCGAAGCGGTAGATCGCCTGCGCGACGTTGTCGAGCCGGTAGTCGGCGAAGCCGCGCGCCACCTCGGCTTCCACCCGCTGCAGTTCGCCGATGATCCAGCGGTCGGCATCGGACAGCACCACGGCCGCCTGTTCGTCCAGCCCGCAGTCGTGGCCATCGGTGTTCATCAGCACGAAGCGCGTGGCATTCCAGAGCTTGTTGCAGAAGTTGCGGTAGCCCTCGCAGCGCTTGAAGTCGAAGTTCACGTTGCGCCCGAGCGTCGCGTAGGCGGCCATCGTGAAGCGCAGGGCATCGGCGCCGTAGGGCGGGATGCCGGCAGGGAACTCCTTCTTCGTGCGCGCCGCGACCTTCGGCGCGGTCTCGGGACGCCGCAAGCCGGTCGTGCGCTTCTCCAGCAGCGGCTCGATCGCGATGCCGTCGATCAGATCGACCGGGTCGATCGTGTTGCCCTCGGACTTCGACATCTTCTTGCCCTCGGCATCGCGCACGATGCCGTGGATGTAGACGTCGCGGAACGGAATCCGGCCGGTGAAGTGCAGGGTCATCATCACCATGCGCGCCACCCAGAAGAAGATGATCTCGTAGCCGGTCACCAGCACCGAAGACGGCAGGTAGAGGTCGTAGGCACCCTTCTGCGCAGACGCCGCGTCGGGCTTTGCGGCCTCCGGCCAGCCGAGCGTCGAGAAGCAGACCAGCGCCGAGGAGTACCAGGTGTCGAGCACGTCGGGGTCGCGCGTGAGCGGGCCGGCGCTGCCGCGCGCGCGTGCCTGTGCCAGCGCATCGGCTTCGCTGCGTGCGACGTAGACATGGCCATCGGGACCGTACCAGGCCGGGATCTGGTGGCCCCACCAGAGCTGGCGCGAGATGCACCAGTCCTGGATGTTGTCCAGCCACTGGTTGTAGGTGCTTGTCCAGTTCTCGGGGAAGAAGCGTACCTGGCCATCGCGCACCGCATCGCGCGCGACCGCGCTGATCGACCGTCCGGGATGCAGTGTGCCTTCCGGGGCTGGCTTGCCCATCGCGACGAACCACTGGTCGGTGAGCATCGGCTCGACCACCTCGCCGGTGCGCGCGCAGCGCGGCACCATCATCTTGTGCGGCTTCTCGCCCACCAGCAGGCCGGCCTCGCGCAGATCGGCCAGCACCGCCTTGCGTGCGACGTAACGATCCATGCCGCGGTACTTCTCCGGCGCATGGTCGTTCAACTTCGCGTCCAGGGTCAGGATGCCGATCGGCGCCAGCCCGTGGCGCTCGCCGACCTGGAAGTCGTTGAAGTCGTGCGCCGGGGTGATCTTCACGCAGCCGGTGCCGAACGCCGGGTCGACATAGGCATCGGCGATCACCGGGATCTCGCGCCCGCAGAGCGGCAGCATCAGGCTGCGCCCGACCAGCGCGCGGTAACGTTCGTCGTCCGGGTGCACGGCGACGGCCACATCGCCGAGCATCGTCTCGGGGCGGGTGGTCGCAACCACCAGGCCACCGTCTGCGCTGCCGGCGATCGGGTAGCGGATTTCCCACAGGCGGCCGTCTTCCTCCTCGCTCTCCACCTCCAGGTCGGAGACCGCCGTGCCGAGCTTCGGATCCCAGTTGACGAGCCGCTTGCCGCGGTAGATCAGGCCCTGCTCGTACAGACGAACGAACGTGTCGACCACCACGGTCGACAGCGACTCGTCCATCGTGAAGTACTCGCGTTCGAAGTCCGCCGAGGCGCCGAGGCGCTTCATCTGGTTGATGATGGTGTCGCCGGAGTAGCGCTTCCAGTCCCAGACCTGCTCGATGAAAGCCTCGCGGCCCAGGGCATGGCGCGACTGTCCCTTCGCCTCCAGCTGCCGCTCGACCACGATCTGGGTGGCGATGCCGGCATGGTCGGTGCCCGGCAGCCAGAGCGTGTTGAAGCCGCGCATCCGGTGGTAGCGGGTCAGCGCGTCCATGATCGTCTGGTTGAACGCATGGCCCATGTGCAGGATGCCGGTCACGTTCGGCGGTGGCAGCTGGATCGCGAACGCCGGACGGCCTGCTTCGGTTCCGGCGGCGAAGTAGCCGCGGCGCTCCCATTCCGGGCCCCAGAACGATTCGATGCTACCCGGGTCGAAGCTCTTCGGAAGTTCCATGGATCGTGGCGCGTGCTGGCGAGTGTGGTTGGCCGACGATTATAGGGGCAGGCAGCGCCGCCCCCCGGCAGGCCTGCCGGCCAGCCCGTTCAGCGCGAGCCGGGCCCCCGCCGGCGCGCCAGCTCGGCCACCGCTTCGTCGACCGCGCGCTCGATCTCGCCCCGGACCTGGTCGCGCATCTGCGCCATGTGTTCTTCGCGCCAGGCAGCGAGTTCGTCGCGAAAGCCGCGCTCGACATCGATCAGGGTGCGCTCGAGGTCGGCCAGCGCACGCCGGTACAGCCGCTGCTCGAGGTCGGGATCGAGGAGGGATTCGACGCGCTGGCGCAGTGCCTGGCGGCTCATCGGGTCTGGCGCCGGCTGCCGCAGGCTCTTGCCCGGCAGTGCGACCGGTTCGGTCAGCGTCGGGATGTGTCCGCCGACAGGGATGGCATGCAGGCCTGCAGCCGGCGCGGGCCAGTGGACCGGTTCGTCGAGCGTCGGGATCTGTGCCCTGGCCGGCGGATCTTCGCCGCGCGAATCCGGCCCGCGCGATCGTCCGAGCAGTGCTTCGAGCTTTTCGAGCACCTCGTCCGAGTCACCGCCAGCCTGGGCAGGGTCGAGTGGTTTCTCTGCCATCGCCTGGATCAGCCTGCCACGCCGCGCGGGGCGGCAGCGCCGCTATGCGCGGGCTTCGCCAGGTCGTGCGACGCGAGCGGATACCCGCGCTCGGAGTAGAAGCGCCATCGGCCCCGTGCCCGCTGGCGGTCATCGGGGTCGAGCGAGACGATCTCGACCAGGCGCTGGAAGCGGCTGAACACCTGCGGCGTCGCATCGGTCAGGTTGAGCAGCACCTCGTCGTGCGGCAGCGGATCGAAGGCATGGTCGACGATCACCGGCGTCTGCGCAGCCAGCGGATGGTTGGCCCGTACATGCGGCAGGAAGCTGAGCTGTGCGAATGTCCACAGCAGCCGGTCGAGCCGGTCGGACTGGGCTTCGTCGGCGGTGAGGACCAGCAGGCGCATCCCCCGCTCCAGTGCCTTGGCAGCGATGGTGCAGGCGGTGCGCTCGCGCGACTCGACATTGGTGTAGAAGTCGATCCGGGTCATCGCGCACCGGCCGTGGTCGATGAGTCTGGCATGGATGGACGGTCAGGCATCGTCAACGGCGATGACCGGTCATGCTCGTGCCGCACGGGCGCGCGCCACCAGGAACTCGGTGAGCAGGGGTACCGGACGCCCGGTCGCCCCCTTGTCGCGCCCGGACTTCCAGGCGGTACCGGCGATGTCCAGGTGTGCCCAGGGAAACTTGCGCGCGAAACGCGCGAGGTAGCAGGCGGCGGTCACGCTGCCGGCCGGCCGGCCGCCAATGTTCGCGAAGTCGGCGAAGTTGCTCTTCAACTGCTCCTGGTAGTCGTCCCACAGCGGCATCTGCCAGACGCGGTCCCAGGCGGCATCGCCGGCCTGCTGTACCTCGCGCGCCAGCGTCTCGTTGTTCGCGTACAGGCCCGAGGCGACATGGCCGAGCGCGATCACGCAGGCGCCGGTCAGGGTTGCGATGTCGATCACCAGCGCCGGCTGGTGGCGTTCGCACCAGGTCATCGCGTCGCACAGCACCAGCCGCCCCTCGGCATCTGTGTTCAGGATCTCGACCGTCTGGCCGGACATCGTGGTCACGATGTCGCCGGGTCGGGTGGCATTGCCGCCGGGCATGTTCTCGGCCGCGGCCACGACGCCGATCACGTTGATCGGCAGCTTGAGCATCGCCACTGCCTTCATGGTGCCGAGGACGCTGGCACCACCGGCCATGTCGAACTTCATCTCGTCCATTTCAGCGGGCGACTTCATCGAGATGCCGCCGGTATCGAAGGTGATTCCCTTGCCGATCAGCACCACCGGTGCCGACTTGCGATCGCCGCCGTTCCATGCCAGCGAGATGAGCTTCGGGGGCTGCCGGCTGCCCCTCGCGACGGCGAGCAGGGCGCCCATGCCGAGCCGCTCCATGTCCTTCTGATCGAGTACCTCGAGCTTGAGGCGGTGCGACCTTGCCAGCGCCGCCGCCTGTGCCGCCAGATAGGTCGGATGGCAGATGTTCGGCGGCAGGTTCGCGAGGTCTCTGGCGAGGTTCATCCCCTGCGCGGTGGCGACGCCCTGGGCAAGTGCAGCCTCGGCATCGACGTTGCTTCGCGCATTGACCTTCAGCGAGAGCGAGCGGAGCGCGGGCGCGCTGCGCTCCGGCTGGCTCTTCATCTGCTCGAATCGGTAGAGCGTTTCCATCGCGACGACGACGGCCTGCGTGATCGCCCATGCCTGGCTGCGGCCGGCCACCGGCACCTCGGTCAGGCACAGCAGTGCATCGCGGGCGCCGGTCTGACGCAGCGCCGATACCGCCGCGCGCACAGCCTCTCGGTAGCCTTTCTCGCGGAATTCTCCGGCCGGACCGAGCCCGACCAGCAGTATGCGTTCGAACACCTTTCCCTCGACCCGGGGCACGAGCAGGGTGGTGCCCGCCTTGCCGTCGAAATCGCCCTGCTTGACGATGGCGGACAGCGCGCCGCGGGTCGCCTTGTCGACTGCCAGCGCAGAGGCCGACAATTCGCGCGTCTGGAACACGCCGACCACGGCGCACGCGCTCTTCAGCTTCTCGGGGCTGCCGGTCTTTATGCTAAATTCCATCTGATGTCCCTCGCTCAGGTAACCGCTCTGGCCGCTGCCATGCTGCGTCCGATTATCGGCGTGGGTTCTCTCCCAAGTCAAAACGATCGGGCGGCTGCCGGCGTCGTGCCGCCGGCACGGTGCCGTTCGCTGCGGCCACTGTCGCCGCCTTGTCCCTGGGGCCCACCGGCGGCGCGCGCGTGTTGATCTTCTACCGCGCGCAGCTCAAGGAGTTCTTCCTCACCGCCTCGGCTGTGTGCGCGGTGCTGCTGGCGATCATGGTCACCACGCAGTTCATCCGGTTGCTGGGGATGGCGGCGGGCGGCAGGTTCGCCGCAGACGGGGTGGTGGCGATCCTCGGCTTCACGGCGTTCAACTATCTGCCGATCGTCCTGTCGCTTACTCTGTTCATCACGGTTCTCAGCTGCCTGACCCGCCTGCACCGCGATTCAGAGATGGTTGTGTGGTCGGCCAGCGGCGTGTCCCCGCTGGCATGGATCGGGCCGGTGCTCGCATTCTCGCTGCCGCTGTCGGCGATCATTGCCGCGCTGAGCCTTGGCCTGTCGCCGTGGGCGAACCAGAAGAGCGACGAGTTCCGCCGCCAGCTCGAATCGCGCGACGAGTCGGCGAGCGTGGCGGCCGGCGTCTTCCGTGAGTCGCGCGGCGGCGACCGCGTGTATTTCGTCGAGTCCGTCTCGCGCGAGGACAACACGGTGGGCAACGTGTTCGTGCACTCGGTCCAGAACCAGAAAGGCGGCAGCATGGTCGCGCGCCGGGGGTTCCTCGAGACACGCGAGAACGGCGACCGCTTCCTGGTCCTCGAGCAGGGGCGCCGCTATGAGGGCGAGCCAGGGTCGGCGTCGTTCCGCACCACCGTGTTCGAGCGCTACGCGATCCGGATCGAGGCCGCCGATTCGCGCGCCGGCAATCGTCCGATCAAGGGCCTGTCCACGCTCGAACTGCTGTCGAACCCGCTGCCTGCGCACATCGCGGAATTCACATGGCGCTGCGGACTGCCGATCATGGCCGTGATCCTTGCGCTGGCGGCGATCCCGCTGTCCCATTTCAATCCGCGGATGGGCCGGTCGCTCAACTACGTGTTCGCTGTCTTGCTCTACATGCTCTACAGCAACCTGCTGTCGATCGTGCAGGCGTGGATCGCGCAGGAGCGGGTGGCACCGGCGATCGGGTTCTGGGTCGTGCATGCGCTGATGCTCGGGGTGACACTGCTGCTGTTCTCGCGCCGTGCGGTCGTCCTGTCATGGGCGCAGCTGCGCTGGCCGCGGCGCGCACCGGCCACCGGCCGGGCGAGCTGAGGCCAGCGACGATGGTGGTCATCAGCCGCTACCTGAGGCGCGAGATATACACCACGACCGCGCTGGTGGCCGGCGGGCTGCTCGGCCTGTTCGCGCTGTTCGACCTGATCGGCGAACTCGACGACATGGGCAAAGGCTCGTACAGCCTGCGCGAGATGTTCCTGTTCGTGCTGCTCAACATGCCCGGCCACTTGTACGGCATCCTGCCGGTGGCAGCCTTGATCGGCACCACCTTCGCCCTGACTCAGATGGCCCAGCAGTCCGAGTACACGGTAATCCGGGCCTCCGGCGTGTCGGCGTTGCGCATGGCGCTCGTGCTGGTGCGTGCCGGCGTGATCATCGCGCTGGTCGGCGCGCTGGTCGGCGAAGCGGTCGCCCCGGCGGCGGAACGCGCGGCCCAGGCGCTGCGCCTGCAGGCCAAGGCGGCGGTCGTTGCGCAGGAGTTCCGGTCGGGGCTGTGGGTGAAGGACGGCAACAGCTTCATCAACGTCGCGCAGGTCACGCCCGAGCTGCGGCTGTTCGGTGTCCGCGTCTACGAGTTCGATGCGGCATGGCGACTTAGCCGCGTCTGGGTCGCCGCGCAGGGCAACTACGTCGGCGACAACCGCTGGCAGATGGAGACGGTCAGCGAGACGCGCTTCCACGCAGATCGGACGGTCGTGGAGCGCGCCCTCACGCGCGAATGGACATCCGTGCTGACGCCCGGATTGCTCACCGTGCTGCTGGTCAAGCCCGATGCCATGTCGGCAGCCAGCCTCTGGGAGTACGTGCAGCACCTGCGCGGCAACCGGCAGGCAGCCAGCCGCTATGAGATCGCGCTCTGGCGCAAGGCGGCGTATCCGCTCGGCATCGTCGTGATGCTGGTACTCGCGCTGCCGTTCGCGCAGCAGGCGCGCCGGGCGAGCGCCGGACCGCGTGTGTTCGCCGCCATCATGCTGGGACTGGCCTTCTTCTTCCTCAACACGCTGGCATCCCATGCCGGATGGCTGTACGACTGGCCGCCGTTGCTGACCGCACTGCTGGCGCCGCTGGCATTCCTGTCGGTCGCGGTCGGCCTGATCGCCTTTTTCGAGAGGCGCTGAGCGCAGTCTCGACCTTGGCAGCCGGTCAGGCCTCGATGCGCACCAGCCGCGTGCCGGCCAGCCGATCGTGGAGGAACTGGCGGTCGCGATCGACGAGTGCCCAGGCGAGTCCGGCACCAGCCGCGAGGACACTCGGCCATGCGAGGAGGTAGCGGTAGAGGGCCCGCCGAAGGCGCAGCGGAGATCCCCGGGCATCGACGACCCGCAGACGCCATGTGCGCATCGGCAGCGTCTGCCCGCCACGGGTCCAGAACCAGACGAAGTAGGTGCCGAGCACGGCCAGGATCCACGCGCGGAACAGCCACAGCGCCCAGCCGCCCGACGCATCATGGCCAGTGAGGGCGTGCAGCGGCAGCAGGAAGGCCAGGCCGGACAGCAGCAGCAGCGCGACCACGATCAGTGATTCGTAGACCAGGCTGCCCAGGCGCCGCAGCAGCGTCGCCGTGGGTGCGAGCGCGGAATCCATCGGGCCCGCCTACTGCTGGGGTGCCGGGGTCGCTCCCTCGCCACCGACTTCTGCGGTGCCTGCGGGCGCGGGTTGCTTCGCTTCCTGCCAGCGACGCGCGAGATCCTGCCGCTGGTCGGGAGGGAGCCTGTTCAATTGCTGGTAGTTCCTGCGCGCGAGGTCACGTTCTTCGGTCGACAACTGTGCCCACTGCGACAGGCGGGACTGCACGCGCTCGCGCTGCTCCGAGGTCATCGTGGCCTGCCGCTGCGCAATGCCGATCAGCTTGCGGCGTGTCTGGACGCTGAGTGAATCCCAGCTCTCTTCGATCGGTGCAAGAAATGCTTTCTGCGCCTGCGGCAGTTGCGCCCACGCAGGTGCGCGTGCCGAGGTCGCACTGGCGGCATGCGCCGCGCCGACGGCCCAAGCCGTGCCGCCGAGCGGCAAGGCCCCGAAGGAAAACATCACCGCGACCAGCGCGGACGTGCCCAGCGCGGCGCGAGGACGGCGGGCGGACCGGCCCACCAGGCTCCGTGAAGTCTGGTGGGCCGCGTCGCCCCCTACTGCTGCGGTTCGACCGGGCGCTTCAGCCATGTATCGAACCCATTGTCGATGTAGGCCGTCACCGGCAGGTCATCCGCGAGGATGGCGAGGTCGAGGTCTGCCGCGGCATCGGCTTCGGCATCCGAGCCGAACTCGGTCAGCGTCGCCCCGGAGATCGCCAGCGTGAGCATCCCGAGCGCGAGCCACAGCCGCGGACCGGTGAACCAGTGCCGCAGGCCGCCGGTACCGGTCGCCGACCCGGCACTGGCCACCGCCAGCGCGCGCACATGGCGCGGCGCGCCGGCGATGCCGAGCGCTGACTTGCGTGCCACCTGCAGCCGGGTGAGCACGTCCTGCTCGACGCGAGAAAGCCCCTCGTCGAGCAACGCTGCGACCTGACTGCCGAATTGCGCGTCGTTCACAGGGAAATTCCTTTGGCTTTCAACAGCTCGGCGAGCGCGTGGGTGGCTCGCGAGCAATGTGTCTTCACACTGCCTTCCGAACAACCCATGGCTTCTGCGGTTTCGGAGACATCGAGTTCTTCCCAATAACGAAGCAGGAACGCTTCGCGTTGACGTGCGGGTAACCGCGACAATGCTTCCTCAATCGTTTCAAGGGTTTGGATGCGTTGCAGGCGGTCGGACGGATTGATTCCCTGGCCATTCGGATCGGCCGCCGCCTGCAATGTTTCGAGCGGATCGACATCATCGTCGTCCTTGTTGACCGAGAACGACGAGAAAAGCGTAGTCCATGTGTTGCGTACCTTGGTACGCCGATACCAGTCGCGGATCGTGTTCTGGAGGATCCGCTGGAACAGCATGGGCAATTCTTCAACCGGCCTGTCAGCATACTTCTCGGCAAGCTTCATCATCGAATCCTGGACGATGTCCAGCCCGGCCTCTGGATCGCGCACCGCATAGGTCGCCTGCTTGAAGGCGCGCCGCTCGACGTCGGTCAGGAAACTCGACAGTTCACTTTCTGAAGCCAGGATCGTTCTCGGTCACGGGGGTGCGCAGCGGGGAGTCCGCCCGGTACGGCGCTTGCGTACGACTGTCCGGGGCGCGCAATGGTACCAAAGCCTCCGCTGCGTCCACCCGCCGCGCTGCACATCCCCCCTGCCGTGCGCGCGGCAGGGGGGTTGCTTGACCCCATGACCCCTTGCCGGTAGCCTCTCTGGTTCGGTTTCGAATCGTCAGGATGGGGTCCGGGTGTCCACGCGGGCGCGGCACCCCGGTGCCACCCGGATGGCAGCCCCCGCAAGAAGTACCCACGGTACCCAGAGGTAAAGCAATGGACAGGATCGCTGCGAACGTGATGGAACTCTCCGGCGCGGAGATCGTCATCCGCTGCCTGCAGGAAGAGCAGGTCGAGTTCGTGTTCGGCTACCCGGGCGGGGCCGTGCTGTATATCTACGACGAGATCTGCAAGCAGGACAAGGTCAAGCACATTCTCGTGCGCCACGAGCAGGCTGCCGTGCACGCCGCAGATGGCTACGCACGCTCGACCACCCGGCCCGGCGTCGCGCTGGTCACCTCCGGGCCAGGCGTGACCAACGCCGTGACCGGCATCGCGACCGCGTACATGGATTCGATCCCGATGGTGATCATCAGCGGCCAGGTGCCGACCCATGCGATCGGGCAGGACGCGTTCCAGGAAGTCGATACCGTCGGCATCACGCGGCCCTGCGTGAAGCACAACTTCCTGGTGAAAGACGTGCGCGACATCGCGACGACGATCCGCAAGGCCTTCCAGATCGCGACCACCGGCCGGCCCGGCCCGGTGCTGGTCGACATCCCGAAGGACATCACTGTCGAAAAGGCGGTGTTCAGCTACCCGCAGAACGTACCGATGCGCTCCTACAGCCCGGTGACGCGCGGGCACTCCGGCCAGATCAAGAAGGCGATGCAGCTTCTGATGGAAGCCAAGCGCCCGATGATCTACAGCGGCGGCGGCGTCGTGCTCGGCGAGGCGGCTGCCGACCTCACGAAGCTCGTGCGCACCCTCGGCTTCCCGTGCACCAATACGCTGATGGGGCTGGGCGGCTTCCCCGCCACCGACCGGCAGTTCGTCGGCATGCTCGGCATGCACGGAACCTATGAAGCGAACATGGCAATGCAGCACTGCGACGTGCTGCTTGCGGTGGGCGCGCGCTTCGACGACCGGGTGATCGGCAACCCGAAGCACTTCCACGAGGAAGACCGGAAGATCATCCACATCGATATCGATCCGTCGTCGATCTCGAAGCGGGTCAAGGTCGACGTCCCGATCGTCGGCAACGTCAAGGACGTGCTGGCGGACATGCTGGCGCAGGTTGCCTCGTCCCAGGAACGCCCAGATGCGCCCGCGCTCGCGGCATGGTGGAAGCAGATCGACGAATGGCGCGGCCGCGACTGCCTGAAGTACGACCGCACGAGCGCGATCATCAAGCCGCAGTCCGTGGTCGAAACGCTCTACAAGGTCACCGAGGGCAACGCGTACGTCACTTCCGACGTCGGCCAGCACCAGATGTGGGCCGCGCAGTTCTACAAGTTCGACCAGCCGCGGCGCTGGATCAATTCCGGTGGCCTGGGCACGATGGGTTTCGGACTGCCTTCAGCCATGGGCGTGCAGCTGGCGCACCGCGATGCGCAGGTGGCCTGCGTGACCGGCGAGGCCAGCATCCAGATGTGCATCCAGGAGTTGTCCACCTGTACCCAGTACCGGCTGCCGATCAAGGTGGTGATGCTGAACAATCGCTACATGGGCATGGTCCGGCAGTGGCAGGAGTTCTTCCATGGCAACCGGCATGCCGAGTCGTACATGGACGCACTGCCCGATTTCGTGAAGCTCGCGGAATCGTACGGGCACGTGGGCATGCGCATCGAGAAGCCGGCAGACGTGGAAGGCGCGATGCGCGAGGCGTTCGCCATGAAGAACCGGCTGGTGTTCATGGACTTCATCACCGACCAGACCGAAAACGTGTTTCCGATGGTGCCCGGCGGCAAGGGCCTGTCGGAGATGATCCTGGTCTGATCCCGTCCCCGTACGGCGCCCGGGCCCACGCCCGCCTGCCGGCGGCAACGGCTGCAGCCGTCACGCCGGACCCCTCCGGCACCCCGGCGCGGCCGATGCCGTGCCCGCTTTCCGAACCTACACCGTACTGATCGATACCCGATGCGCCACATCATCTCCATCCTGCTCGAGAACGAACCCGGCGCGCTGTCGCGGGTATCGGGTCTGTTCTCTGCCCGCGGTTACAACATCGAGTCGCTGACCGTCGCACCGACCGAAGATGCGACGCTGTCCCGGATGACGATCGTCACCAACGGTTCTGAAGAGATCGTCGAACAGATCACGAAGCAGCTGAACAAGCTGATCGAGGTGGTGAAGGTCGTCGACCTGTCCGACGGCGCGCACATCGAGCGCGAACTGATGCTCGTGAAGGTGCGCGCGGCCGGCAAGGACCGCGAGGAAATGAAGCGCATGGCCGACATCTTCCGCGGCCGCATCATCGATGTCACCGACAAGTCGTACACGATCGAACTGACCGGCGAGGGATCGAAACTCGATGCCTTCCTTCAGGCGGTCGAACCGGGGCTGATCCTCGAGACCGTCCGCACCGGTGCCTCCGGCATCGGCCGCGGGGAGCGGGTGCTCAAGGTCTGACCGCCGGGCCGGCCGGTGCCCGGGATACACCGGTTCCACTGCCGGGCGCGCCGCGCCCGGTGCACTTGCACTATTCACAACACAACGCATCGCGGAGACTGGGCATGAACATCTTTTACGACAAGGACGCCGACCTTTCCCTGATCAAGGGACGCAACGTCACCATCCTCGGCTACGGCTCGCAGGGCCATGCCCATGCGAACAACCTGAAGGATTCCGGCGTGAAGGTCACCGTCGGCCTGCGCAAGGGCGGCTCGTCCTGGGAAAAGGCGAAGGCCGCCGGCATCACCGTCAAGGAAGTGGACGACGCGGTCAAGGGTGCCGACCTCGTGATGATGCTGCTGCCGGACGAGCACCAGGCGCAGGTCTACAGGGACTCGGTCGAGCCGAACATCAAGAAGGGCGCGACGCTGGCCTTCGCGCACGGCTTCAACGTGCACTTCCAGCAGATCCTTCCCAAGCCGGAAATCGACGTGATCATGATCGCGCCGAAGGGTCCGGGCCACCTCGTGCGTTCGACCTACACCCAGGGCGGTGGCGTGCCCGCGCTGATCGCGATCGCCCAGGACGCCAGCGGCAAGGCACGCGATGTTGCGCTGTCCTATGCCGCCGCGATCGGCGCCGCCCGTGCCGGCGTGATCGAGACGACGTTCAAGGAAGAGACCGAGACCGACCTGTTCGGCGAGCAGGCCGTGCTGTGCGGCGGCGCGACCGCGCTGGTGCAGGCGGGCTACGAGACGCTGGTCGAGGCCGGCTATGCGCCCGAGATGGCGTACTTCGAATGCCTGCACGAACTGAAGCTGATCGTCGACCTGATGTACGAGGGCGGTATCGCGAACATGCGCTACTCGATCTCGAACACCGCCGAGTACGGCGACTTCACGCGTGGTCCGCGCATCATCACCGAGCAGACCAAGGTCGAGATGAAGAAGATCCTGAACGAGATCCAGACCGGTCAGTTCGCCAAGGAATTCATCCTCGAGAACCGCGCCGATGCTCCGACGCTGAAGGCGATGCGCCGCATCGGCCAGGCACACTCGATCGAGACTGTCGGTGCCAAGCTGCGCGGCATGATGCCCTGGATCAAGGCCAACCAGCTGGTCGACCGGTCGCGCAACTGATGACCCCGTACCCGCATCCCATCCTGGCGCGCGAGGGCTGGCCCTTCATCGCGCTGGCGGTGGGTGCGGCCCTCGTGGCCGCCGTGTTCGCGGGGCCCTGGTGGTCGCTTCCGCTGTGGCTCGTCGCGGTTTTCGTGGTGCAGTTCTTCCGCGATCCGGCGCGCGGCTTCGAGGCTGCGGGCAATGCGGTGATTTCCCCGGCCGACGGGCGGATCGTCGTGGTCGAGAAGGCCCGCGATCCCTACCTCGAGCGCGACGCGCTCAAGGTGTCGGTATTCATGAACGTGTTCAACGTCCATTCCAACCGGGTGCCGGTCGATGGCGAGGTGCGCGAGGTGCGCTACTTTCCGGGCCGGTTCTTCAATGCGGCGATCGACAAGGCTTCGATCGAGAACGAGCGCAATGCGATGGTGATCGTCATGGCCGACGGCACGCCGATCACCTGCGTGCAGATCGCCGGGCTGGTCGCCCGGCGCATCCTCTGCTATGCCCGGCCGGGTGACCGGGTCGAGCGCGGGCAGCGCTTCGGCTTCATCCGTTTCGGTTCGCGCGTCGATCTCTACCTGCCGCTCGATGCCATCCCGCGTGCGTCGCTGGGCGACGTGGTGCATGCCGGGCACACCGTGCTGGCCGAACTCAGTCCATCGGCGGCCGCCGCCGCGCAGGGGCAGTCCCGGTGATCCGCCACGATCCGCACAGGGTGGCGAAGATCGAGGGCCGCCGGCGCGGCATCTACTGGCTGCCCAACGCATTTACCACCGCTGCGCTGTTCGCGGGATTCTTCGCGATCGTGCAGGCGATGAACGGCCGGTTCGAGGTGGCTGCGGCGGCGATCTTCATCGCCGGCATCCTCGATGGGCTGGATGGTCGGGTCGCGCGCTGGACGCGCACGCAGAGCGCATTCGGGGCCGAGTACGATTCCCTGTCCGACATGGTGTCGTTCGGTGTCGCCCCGGCGCTGGTGGTCTACGTCTGGGCGCTGAAGGACTTCTCCCAGCTCGGCGAGGTCGGCAGCAAGTCGCAGTGGATGGTGAGCCGGCTGGGCTGGGTCGCCGCGTTCATCTACTGCGCATGCGCCGCGCTGCGGCTGGCCCGGTTCAACACGCAACTGGACATCGCCGACAAGCGCTACTTCACCGGCCTGCCCAGTCCGGCTGCTGCCAGCCTCGTTGCGAGCCTGGTCTGGGCTTTCAGCCTCTACCAGGTACAGGGCGGCGACGTGATGTGGCTGGCCTGGATCGTCACGGTGTTCGCCGGCTTCTCGATGGTCAGCAACTTCCGCTTCTACAGTGGGAAGGACATCAACCTGCGTAAGGTGGTGTCGTTCCGGGTGATCGTGGGCACGGCGATCGGCGTCGGGTTGCTGAGCTTCGTCGCCGATACCCTGGCCGAACTCCTGCTCGCGGTGTCGGTGCTCTACGCGCTGTCCGGGTACGCGATGGCGTTGGCCGACCGTTTGCGCAGACCCCCCGCCCGCGCGGCGGCACCAGTGATCGGTGGGGGTGCAGGCGAGCCGGCCGCTTCCGATCCGGTCGCGGCGGCGGACCCATCCGACGAGTCCAGGCGCTGACCGGCGCATGGGCCGTCCCCGTCGGGCGGGCAGTGCTTGCGCTCGGGCGCGCCAGGTCCTAGACTTCGGCCATGTCCTCGGTAACCCAACGCGTCGTGATCTTTGCCCTGCTGACCAGCACCCTACTCGCCAGCTGGCTGCTGCGCCCCGCGCGCTAGCCTTCCACGACCCCTGTTGCGTTACCCCGCGCCGGCTCATGACCTGAAGCCGGCGATCGAAGCCACGAACCGCATATCCTGCGGCAAGGAGACATCATGAGCAGCGACCGCCTCATCATTTTCGACACGACCATGCGCGATGGCGAGCAGAGCCCCGGCGCAACCATGACCCGGGAAGAGAAGCTGCGCATCGCTCGTCAGCTGGAGCGGATGCGGGTCGACGTGATGGAAGCGGGGTTTCCGGCTGCCAGCAATGGCGACTTCGAGGCGGTGCATTCGGTCGCGTCCATCATCCGCGATTCCACGGTCTGTGGCCTGTCGCGGGCGAATGAGGCCGACATCCGCCGCTGCGCCGAGGCGATCGCACCGGCGCCGCGCAAGCGCATCCATACCTTCCTCGCCACCTCGCGCATCCACATGGAGAAGAAACTCCGCATGGAACCGTCGCAGGTGCTCGAGACGGCCGTCAACGCGGTGAAGTTCGCGCGCGGGTTCACCGATGACGTCGAGTTCTCGCCCGAGGATGCCGGCCGGTCCGACATCGATTTCCTCTGCCGCGTGCTCGAGGCGGTGATCAAGGCCGGGGCGACCACGCTCAACATTCCCGATACCGTCGGCTACACGATGCCTGAGCAGTACGGTGCGCTGATCCGCACGCTGCGCGAGCGGGTGCCGGGGGCAGACAAGGTGATCTGGTCGACCCACTGCCACAACGACCTCGGGCTGGCGGCGGCCAATTCGCTCGCCGGCGTGATGAACGGCGCGCGCCAGGTCGAGTGCACGATCAACGGGCTGGGCGAGCGCGCCGGCAATGCCGCACTCGAGGAGATCGTGATGGCGGTGCGTACCCGCCAGGATTTCTTCAGCTGCGACACCAACATCGATACGACCCAGATCGTCCCGGCCAGCCGGCTCGTCTCGGGCATCACCGGCTTCGCGGTGCAGCCGAACAAGGCCGTGGTCGGCGCCAATGCGTTTGCGCACGAGTCGGGCATCCACCAGGACGGCGTTCTGAAGAACCGCGAGACCTACGAGATCATGCGCGCACAGGATGTCGGCTGGAACGCGAACCGTATCGTGCTCGGCAAGCTGTCGGGGCGCAACGCGTTCCGTACCCGGCTGCAGGAACTCGGCGTGGTGGTCGAGTCCGAGGAAATGCTCAATGCCGCCTTCGCCCGCTTCAAGGAGCTTGCCGATCGCAAGCACGAGATCTTCGACGAAGACCTGCAGGCGCTGATGTCCGACCAGACGGTGACGCCCCAGGACGAGCACTACAAGCTGGCGTCGATGAGCGCGCATTCCGAGACCGGCGAGCCGCCGCGCGCGCGGGTCACGCTCTCGATCGGCGGCAGCGAGAAGAGCGCCGACACCACCGGCAGCGGCCCTGTCGATGCCGCCTTCAAGGCGGTCGAGGCGCTCGTGCACAGCGGTGCCGATCTGCAGCTGTACTCGGTGAACAGCATCACCCAGGGTACCGAGTCGCAGGGCGAGGTCACCGTCCGGCTGCACCAGGCGGGACGCATCGTCAACGGCGTCGGTGCCGATACCGACATCGTCGTGGCCTCGGTGAAGGCCTACCTGAACGCGCTCAACCGGCTGCAAGCCAACATCGCGCGGACCCGTCCGCAGGGCTGATGCCGGATTCCGCCGGCGCGCTGGCCAGGGCGGGGACCGCCGGGGTCAGCCCCGGCGGTGTGCGTCGCGCGCGTAGTAGGCTGCAGCGACGATGAAGACGATGGCGAGCGCGGCCTGGCTCCAGCCGGCCACGGCGCTCGCGCCGCCGTCGGCGTAGCCGCGCATCACGCCCTCGACGAAGTACACCAGGACCAGCATCGGGGCCCACTGGTAGGTATAGCGCCTGCCGCGCAGGATGCCGAACAGCGGCAGCAGCAGCGGCAGTGCCTTGTAGGCGAGCAGCCCTGGTCCGCCGGGTCCGGGTGCGATGAAAAGCTCCCATGAGAGCGCCAGCGCGATCAGCGCCAGCAGGCTGCCGATCGACGTCCAGTGCAGCAGCAGCACCCTGCCGGCGCCCACCGGCGCGACCGGGGTCATCGCGCAAGCCGCAGCGAGACTTCGGCCAGCCGTCGGCCGAGCGCGATGCACAGCGCCTTCTCGTCGCTGCTGACCGGCAGGTCTGACTGCGCGCCGGCGAGATGGCTCGCGCCATAGGGCGTGCCGCCGGTGCGGGTCGAAGACAGCTCAGGTTCGCTGTAGGGGATGCCGACCAGCAGCATCCCGTGGTGGAGCAGTGGCAGCATCATCGTCAGCAGCGTCGATTCCTGGCCACCGTGCTGGCTGCTGGTCGACGTGAACACGGCTGCCGGCTTGCCGGCGAGGGCGCCGCGTGCCCAGAGCCCGCCGGTGCCGTCGAGGAAATGCTTCATCGGCGCCGCCATGTTCCCGAAACGCGTGGGCGAGCCCAGCGCGAGGCCCGCGCACTGGTCGAGGTCGGCCAGTTCGACGTAGGGCGCGCCAGAGTCCGGTACCGGTGGCGCGGCGGTTTCCGTGATGGTCGCCACCGGCGGGACGGTACGCAGGCGGGCGACCGCGCCCGGCACCTGGCCGATGCCGCGCGCGACCAGTTGCGCCATCTCGCGCACGGCACCCGTGCGGCTGTAGTACAGGACTAGGATTTCGGTCATCGACACGGATCTTTCAGTACATCCGGAAAGACCCGATTATAGGAACGCGCGCCCGGCATGCGCGGGAACGGCGACAATAGGCTCTGATGTCGATGGTCCCGGGCGCTGCCGCCTGTCCGACCGTGATCCCGGGCCCCATCTCCATTCCCGTCCTCATCCCGTTCCCATCCCCTCGACGATCGGCGCCCGAGCGCCGACCTGCTGCCGCCTTGTCCGCCAATCGATTACCGGATTCCCTCGGCCGCCCGCTCGCCGACTGCTGGCAGGTCGTCCTGCTCGCGATGGCGCGGTTCCGCGAGGCGCGCTGCGTCGACGCGGCATCCAACCTGGCGTTCACGACCCTGATCGCGATCGTGCCGCTGCTGGCCATCGGCTTCGCGATCGTCAGCGTGTTCCCGGTGTTCGGCGAATTCACCGAGCAGTTGCGAGCGTTCGCCACCGGCACGTTGCTGCCCGAGGCGGCAGACCGGGTGGTCAGCGTCTACATCAGCGAGTTCGCCGCGAACGCGGCACGGGTGTCGGCGATCGGCCTGATCGTGCTGGTCGTGACGGCGATGGTGCTGGTGCTGACGATCGAGAGCGCCTTCCATGACATCTGGCGCACCGGCAACGTCGGACGCCGGGCGCCGCGGCTGGCGGTGTACGGCATGCTGGTGACGGTCGGACCGATGCTGATCGGCGCCGGGCTCTGGCTCACCTCGCTGCTCGTGTCGTGGTCGATGGGCTGGTTCAGTTACCTCGACGAACTCGTCCTGATCGCGCTGGGCCTGGTGCCGTTCGCGCTCACCATCGTCGCTTTCGGGCTGCTCTACCGCGCGCTGCCCAACCAGCCGGTGCGCTTCGGCGATGCCGCCATCGGTGGACTGGTCGCGGGTGTGCTGTTCGAACTGACCAAGCGCGCGTTCGGATTCTACGTCACGCACATCGGTGGATACCACGCGATCTACGGGGCGTTCGCCACGGTACCGATCTTCCTGATGTGGGTCTATCTGTCCTGGCTGGTGGTGCTGATGGGCGCGGTCCTGGTCGCGGTGATGCCGGCGATGCGCGCGAACCTGGCCGATCAGCGCGGGCGCGGCGGCGGCGGGGGCTGATCGGCGCGCGCCTGCAACTCCGGCGAGCCGGCGGCCAGCCGGGTCGCCGCGCGGGCATCGAACTTCCAGTGGTTGATCCAAGCCCTTACCACCAGGTTCGGATAATCGGGCTTGCCGAGGCTGCCGTTGTAGCGGCCGAGCGCGCGGAACAGGTTGCCCTGTTCGATGTCGACATAGTGCCGGAGGATCACGCATCCGTAGCGCAGGTTGGTGCGCAGGTGGAACAGGTTGTGGTCTTTCTGGCCGATCGTATCGACCCAGAAGGGCATCACCTGCATGAAACCGCGTGCGCCCGCGCTCGACACCGCGTACTTCCGGAACGCACTCTCGACCTGGATCAGGCCCAGCACCAGCTGCGCATCCAGCCCGGCGCGCGTGGCCTCGTAGTGCAGCGTCATCAGGAACTCGTTGCGAAGCTGCACATCGGGCATGCGGCGCTCCAGCCGGCGTCCCATGTCGGCCAGCCACAGCTTCGCCTCGCCATCGGTGTCGAACGCATGGAACGATACGACCTGGTCGCTGATCGCGCGCGACAGCGAAGCCCGAACCGTCGCCTGCAGCGGCTCGTAGAGCTGCGCACCGGCCAGAGCGCCGCCGGCCGGCAGCAGTCCGGCTGCGGCAGAGGCCGTGGCGAGCCCGGCCACCCGGGTGGAAAAGCCCGGCAGGGCACGCAGCAGGCGACGCCGCGCGGCGTTCACCGGCCGAGCTTTCCGGCGATCAGGGCGACGGCACCTTCGATCGGGATCATCGAGGGCTGACTGTCGCGGCGGCCCTTGTACTCGCATTCACCCTTTGCCAGCCCGCGCTCGCCGATCACGATCCGGTGCGGCACGCCGATCAGCTCCATGTCGGCGAACATCGCGCCGGGGCGCTCGTCGCGGTCATCGAGCAGCACGTCGATGCCAGCCGCCTGCAGTGCCGCGTAGAGCGACTCGGCGGCCGTGCGCACCGCCTCGCTCTTGTGCAGTCCGATCGGTGCGATGGCGACCTGGAACGGTGCGATCGCCGCCGGGAACACGATGCCGCGCTCGTCGAAGCCCTGTTCGATGGCGGCACCGACGATGCGCGACACGCCGATACCGTAGCAGCCCATTTCCATCGGCTTCGGCTGGCCCGCCTCGTCGATGAACTCGACCTTCATCGCCTGCGAGTAGCGGGTGCGCAGCTGGAAGATGTGGCCGACCTCGATGCCGCGGCACAGCTCGAGCGTGCCGGCACCGTCCGGGCTCGGATCGCCCTCGACCACGTTGCGCAGGTCGTGCACCGAAGCCGTGTCCGGCAGGTCGCGGCCGAAGTTGGTGCCGGTCAGGTGGAAGCCTGCCTCGTTCGCGCCGCAGGCAAAGTCCGCCAGCACCGCCACGCTGCGGTCGGCATGCACCGGGATCGAGGCATCGATGCCGACCGGGCCGATGTAGCCGGGTTCGCAGCCGAGGGCGGCGACGATCTCGCCGTCGCTGGCGAAGCGGAAGTCGGCGAAGCCCGGCAGCTTGCCCGCCTTCACTTCGTTCAGCTTGTGGTCCCCGCGCAGCAGAAGCAACTGGAAGCGGCCATCGGCGACGACCGCGATCGACTTCACCATCCGTTGGATCGGCAGCGACAGGCTTGCAGCCACCGCTTCGCAGGTCTTGAGGCCGGGCGTGGCGACTTTCTGCATCGCTGCGGCCGCAGCGGGGCGGGTGGTGGCCGGTGCCAGCGCTTCGGCCAGTTCGACGTTTGCCGCATAGGCCGACGCCGGGCAGTACGCGATGCCGTCCTCGCCGGAATCGGCCAGGACGTGGAATTCGTGGGACCCGGTACCGCCGATCTGTCCGGTGTCGGCCGCCACCGCACGGAACTTCAGGCCGAGGCGTTCGAAGATCCGGCTGTAGGCCTGGTACATCGCGTCGTAGGTGCGCTGCAGGCAGGCCGCATCGGCGTGGAACGAGTACGCGTCCTTCATCAGGAACTCGCGCGCGCGCATCACGCCGAAGCGCGGACGGATCTCGTCGCGGAACTTGGTCTGTATCTGGTACAGGTTGACCGGCAGCTGCCGGTAACTCTTGATGTCGCGGCGCACCGTGTCGGAGATCACTTCCTCGTGCGTGGGCCCGAAGCAGTAGTCGCGCTGGTGCCGGTCGCGGATGCGCAGCAGTTCCGGACCGTACTTCTGCCAGCGTCCGGATTCCTGCCAGAGTTCCGCCGGCTGCACGGCAGGCATCAGCAGCTCGACCGCGCCGGCTGCGTCCATCTCCTCGCGCACGATGCGCTCGACCTTGCGCAGCACCCGCAGGCCGAGCGGCATCCACGTGTACAGCCCGCGTGCGAGCGACTTGATCAGCCCTGCGCGCAGCATCAGCTTGTGGCTGACGAGTTCGGCCTCGCTCGGGGCCTCCTTGAGCGTGGCAAGATAGAAACCTGAGGTGCGCATGGGTCGGGTGGCAATCCGTGGTCGAAGGTGGAACGGTGCGGCCGTGAATTGTCCCGGCCGTGCAAGCCCCCTGATTTTACGGGTGTTCCGTCGTGCCGTTGGCGTGCCGTGCCGATCCTTTCGGCGATCGTCGAGTGTTCGGGGAGGTGCAGTGGACTGGTGGCGTGACCGGGCGGGACGCAGAGCCGGCGGGACGGACGCGGTACGTTACCGCGACGAGGCAGGCGTGCGGCGGCTGTACCTTGGCGGCAGCGAGACCATCCAGAGCGCGATGCGCCTGTCGGACCCGGTACGCCTCGAACTCGCGTACACCCGGGCCATGCTGTGCAGCCTGCTGTTGCGGCCCGATCCGAAGCGCGCACTGCTGCTCGGACTGGGCGGCGGGTCACTCGCCAAGTACATCCATCATCGGCTGCCCGGATGCAGACTGCAGGCCGTCGATGCGAATCCCGACGTGATTGCGGTGGCCCGGTCGCATTTCGCACTGCCGCCGGACGATGAGCGGCTCACCGTGACGCTCGGGGATGCGGTGGCCTGCCTGGCCAGCGGCGTCGCCGGTGCGGTCGACCTGCTGCTGGTCGATGTGTACGACGAGCATCGGCAGGTAGCCGCCTGTGCGACCGCGGATTTCTTCGCTGCCACTGCAGCAGCCCTCAGCCGGGAGGGTGTGTGTGCGGTGAATCTCTGGAGCAACGCGCCGGAGTATCCGGTCTATCGTGACCGTTTCCTCGACGCTTTTTCCGGGCGGGTGCTGCTGCTGCCGGTCGCGCGGCCGGGCAACATGATCGCCTTCGGGTTCGCAACGGCTGACGGCGACTGGCGCTGGCAGCACCTGCGCGACCGCGCCCGCCGGCTCGAGCAGGTGTACGGACTGGAATTCGGCACTTTCGTCGAAGCCCTTCGCCAGGCCAACCCCTACAGCGAGAATCGCCTGCTGATCTGAGTATCGCTTTGCCGCAAGGGCAGCTACCCACAACGCAAGAAATGTGAAAAAATTCCGTCACGTCCGTAAAGTTCTCACGTGACGCCGGATCCGGGGGCATGCGGTGATCGATCGCGATGGCTATCGCCTGAATGTGGGCATCATCCTGAGCAACACCCGCAACCAGGTGTTCTGGGGCAAGCGCGTGCGCGAGGACGCCTGGCAGTTCCCGCAAGGCGGCATGAAGCGCGGCGAGACGCCGGAACAGGCCATGTACCGCGAACTCGAGGAAGAGGTCGGCCTGCAGTCGTGCCATGTGCGCATCCTCGGCCGTACCCGCGAGTGGCTGCGCTACGACGTGCCCGAGCAATGGACCCGGCGCGATTCGCGCGGTCTCTACCGTGGCCAGAAACAGATCTGGTTCCTGTTGCGGCTGACCGGGCGCGACTGCGACGTGCGCCTGCGCGCCAACGAACGGCCTGAATTCGACGCATGGCGGTGGAGCGACTACTGGATCCCGGTCGAATCGGTCGTCGAATTCAAGCGCGAGGTCTACCACAACGCGCTGGCGGAACTCGCGCGATACCTTCCGCGCACGGGTGCGCGATCGGCGGGTCTGCGTCCGGATGCGGGCCTGAACCCTGCCGAGATCGATGCCCAGCGTCCGATCGCGCTGGCTGACGCCGGGCAGGACCAGACCCGGGCAGCCTGAACGCGTCCTGGGCCTGCGTGCGCCGGGCTCGCGGCGGGGGCGGCCCAGTCGATGCATCGCGGAGCATGCCGCAGCCTACAATCGTAGACCTTGCCCCGCCCGAGACTCCAGATGCGCATCGATTCGCCAGTCCCCGTCCTGCTTGTCCGTTGTTCCTCGCGCCTGTGTGCCGGCATGCTGCCGGCCGTGATGATCGCCGCAGCCCTTCTGGCGACGGGGTGTGGTACCGCAGGGCCTGGCGTTGCCCCCGCGGTCCCGCCGGCCGCCAGCGACGCGAAGCAGGCGTCCGTCGACGGCAGGCCGCAGGTGCTGCTGCCGGGCGCGGGCGACAATGGCGGGGACCTTGCGATCGCGCTGCCGGCCTGGCCGGAAGAGCGTGACCTGATCCTGCTGCAGCAGGGGGTTCGCGCGGACCTCCGGTTCTGGGTCGACCAGCGTTCGCTCGAACTCGTTGCGGGGGGGGAAGTCCGCTACACGTTCGTGGCACGCAGCGCCAGCGGCGCGCGGTCGGTCACCTTCGAAGCCATGCGCTGCGGATCCCGGGAGCGCATCATCCTGGCAACCGGCAGCGTCGATGGTCGATGGGTGCCGGTGCGCGCGCCAGGCTGGAATCCGATCGATCGCCAGGACCCGACGGGCATGCGCGAGGTCCTGCACAGGGATATCTTCTGCCCGGCCAGGCTGCCGGTGGCCTCGTTGCAGGAACTGCGCTCGGCGCTGAAGGCGGGCATCCACCCGCGCGCCGTGAGGGATTAGTCGGGCGCTGCGCGCCGTCGCCCGCGCGCGTCTACCGCCGTGCCGTCACCACCAGGTTGTCGCGATGGATCAGTTCGGGCTCGACCACGTAGCCGAGCCGTACCTCGATGTCGCCGGAACGCACGCCGAGGATGCGCGCGACCTCTGAAGACGGATAGTTGGCAAGCCCACGCGCGATTTCGGTGCCGTCCGGGCCTATGCAGCGTACGAGTTCGCCCCGGTCGAAGTCGCCGCTGACCGCGGTGGCGCCGATGGACAACAGGCTCTTGCCTTCGACCAGCAGTGCGCGCACCGCACCGGCATCGACGGTGACCTGCCCGCGCACCTGCAACTGGTCGGCAAGCCATTGCTTGCGCGCGGCCATCGGGGCGGTGTCGGGCACCAGCAGCGTACCGATCGCCTCGCCTTCAGCCAGCCGCACCAGTACTTCCGGCTCCTCGCCACTGGCCACGATGGTGTAGGCACCGCTGCGCGCCGCCCGCTTCGCGGCGAGCACCTTGGTCAGCATGCCGCCGCGCGCGATTGCGCTGCCGACGCCGCCGGCGATCGACTCCAGGTGCGGATCGCCAGCCCTTGCCGTGGCGAGCAGGGTTGCCGAGGGATCCAGCCTCGGGTCGCCGGTGAAGATGCCGGTCTGGTCGGTCAGTATCACCAGTGCCTCGGCCTCGATGAGGTTGGTGACCAGGGATGCCAGCGTGTCGTTGTCGCCGAGCTTGATCTCCTCGGTGGTGACCGTATCGTTCTCGTTGATGATCGGGATCACGCCCAGACCGAGCAGGGTGACCAGCGTGCTGCGTGCGTTGAGGTAGCGGCGGCGGTCGGCAAGGTCTTCGTGGGTGAGCAGGATCTGCGACGTCAGCAGGCCGTGTTCACGGAAGCAGCTTTCGTAGACCTGGGCGAGCCCCATCTGGCCGACCGCCGCAGCCGCCTGCAGTTCGTGCAGCGCGCTCGGCCGCTTCGACCAGCCCAGCCGCTGCATGCCTTCGGCGATCGCACCGCTGGACACCAGCACGATCTCGCGTCCGCCGGCGCGCAGGCGTGCGATCTGCGACGCCCAGCGCGCGAGTGCCTCGCGGTCGAGGCCCTGGCCGCGGTTCGTGACCAGGCTGCTGCCGACCTTGACGACGATGCGACGGGCGCTGCTGAACGCCGGCAGCGCCGTGCTGTCCGGCGTGGTACTGGCGGTGGCGGCGGCGTTCGCTGTGGTCATGGCTTGCAGGGGTGAAGCGGGCGTGGTTCAGGCGTCCGGGGAGGGTGTTCCGGAGTCGATGGCGGCACGTGCCGCAGCGAGGTGGTCGCTGATCGCACGGATCAGCGGCTGGCAGCCTTCGCCGGATACGGCGGAGATCGAGAACACCGGCGCCTTCCAGCGCAGTCGGCGCACGATGTCTTTCTGCAGCTTCGTCGCATCTCCGTCGGGCAGCGCATCGATCTTGTTCAGGATGAGCCAGCGTGGCTTGTCGCCGAGCGCAGGATCGTATTTCACGAGTTCGCGCGCGATCTTGCGTACTGCGTCCACCGGGTCCTGTGCATCGTCCACCACGTCGACCAGGTGCAGCAGCAGGTGCGTGCGCTGCAGGTGGCGCAGGAACTGGTGGCCGAGGCCGGCCCCTTCGGCGGCGCCCTCGATGAGCCCGGGAATGTCCGCGATCACGAAGCTGTTGTCGATGTCGACCCGTACCACGCCCAGGTTGGGATGCAGCGTGGTGAACGGGTAATCGGCGACCTTGGGCCGCGCTGCCGAGACCGCGCGGATCAGCGTCGACTTTCCGGCGTTGGGCATGCCCAGCAGCCCGACGTCGGCCAGCACGCGCAGTTCCAGCCGCAGTTTGCGAACCTCCCCGTGTTCTCCCGGCGTCGACTGTCGCGGCGCCCGGTTGATGCTCGACTTGAAATGCAGGTTTCCGAGCCCGCCCTTGCCGCCGTGGGCGAGCAGGGCGGTGTCGCCGTCCCTGGCCAGATCGGCGATCGGGCTGCCGGTCTCGGCGTCGTACACCAGCGTACCGACCGGCATGCGCAGCAGGATGTCCTTGCCTGCCGCGCCGTAGCAGTCGGAACCCATCCCGCGTTCGCCATGGCCGGCGCGGTGGGTACGCGCGAAACGGAAGTCGACCAGCGTGTTGATGTTGCGGTCGGCGACCGCGTGTATGTTGCCGCCGCGGCCACCGTCGCCGCCGTCGGGGCCGCCACGCGGGATGTACTTCTCGCGGCGGAAGCTGGCCGCGCCGTCCCCGCCGTTTCCGGCCAGGACATCGATGATCGCTTCGTCGACGAATTTCATCTGGAGGATGCCGGGGCGCGGAAACGAAGAAGCCCTGCCGTCGCCGGCAGGGCTCCGTCACCGCGTGGGCGGTCTCCTGCTCAGGCAGGAACGATGCTGACCGTCGTGCGCAGTTGCTCGCCCTTGAGCTCGAACTTGACCAGCCCCTGCACCAGTGCGAAGAGGGTGTGGTCGCGGCCGATGCCGACGTTGTCGCCGGCGCGCATGCGGGTGCCGCGCTGACGGACGATGATCGAACCTGCGGTGACGGCTTCGCCGCCGTAGCGCTTCACGCCGAGACGTTTGGCCTGTGAATCGCGGCCGTTGCGTGAACTGCCGCCTGCTTTCTTGTGTGCCATCTCTGACTCCTGTGTTCTGGCCGGCGCTGGCTCAGGCCTGGATGGTGTCGATGCGGACCATGGTGTACGACTGGCGATGACCCTGGCTGCGGCGATAATGCTTGCGCCGACGCATCTTGAAGATATGGACCTTGTCGCCGCGTCCTTCGCCGATCACGGTAGCCTTCACCGTCGCGTTCTCGAGCAGCGGCTTGCCGACGGACAGTGTCTCGCCATCGGACACCATCAGGACCTTGTCCAGCGCGATTTCGTCGCCGACGGCAACCGCCAGCTTCTCGATGTTCAGTTGATCGCCGACGGCAACGCGGTACTGCTTGCCACCGGTCTGGATGACCGCATACATGGGAACGCTCCTGGGAAGACTGGCCGGCGCATCCGGCACACCGGAAACTACGGAACCCGCAATGATACCCACGCGATCGGCCGCAGTCAAAGGAAAGGATGGCGATCGGCGTGCAGACGAGCCGCGCCGCCTCCCGGGCCATCCCTGCGGCGTGCATTGCAGCCTGGACGCCTGCCCGCAGTGGCTCCTGCTATCCTATCGGGCTTGCCGAAGAAATTCGACGCTCACGATCGCGCCCCGCGCCGAGCCCCGATGGAAGTGTTCCGCACCCTTATCAAGGCCGACCTCGACGCGGTCGAGCAGATCATCCGCGACAGGCTGGCCTCCGAGGTGCCGCTGATCCGGCAGGTCGCCGAGTATCTCGTCTCCAGCGGCGGCAAGCGGTTGCGACCGGCGCTTGTGGTGCTGGCTGCGGGCGCCTCCGGCTACCACGGCCGGGCCCATCTCGAGATCGCGGCGGTGGTCGAGTTCATACATACGGCCACGCTGCTGCATGACGACGTCGTCGACGAGTCGTCGCTGCGCCGCGGGCGGCCGACCGCCAATGCCAGCTTCGGCAATGCCGCCAGCGTACTGGTCGGCGATTTCATCTATTCGCGCGCCTTCCAGATGATGGTCGGGATCGGCGACCTCCGGGTGCTCGAGGTGCTGGCCGACGCAACGAACGTGATCGCCGAGGGCGAAGTGCTGCAACTGCTCGGCGTGCACAACGCCGACCTGACCGAGGCCGAATACCTGCGGGTGGTGCGGTCGAAGACCGCGAAGCTGTTCGAGGCGTCCGCCCGGCTCGGCTCGGTGCTTGCACGCCAGTCGCCGGCACGAGAACAGGCGCTCGCCGCGTACGGGATGCACCTCGGTACCGCATTCCAGCTGATCGACGACGTGCTGGACTATTCGGGTGACCGGACTTCGATCGGCAAGAACCTCGGCGACGACCTCGCCGAAGGCAAGTCGACGCTGCCGCTGATCCATGCACTCGCCAACGCACCTGGTGCGCAGCGCGTCATGTTGCGCGAGGTGATCGAGGAGGGCACCGTCGAGCGGTTCGGCGAAGTGCTGGCCGCACTCGAGCAATGCGGGTCGCTCGCCTATGCGCGCGACCAGGCGGTGCGCGAGGCACAGTGTGCCCAGGATGCAATTCGTTCATTTCCCGATTCGAAGTTCCGCGATTCTCTGATAGACTTCGCCGCCTTTGCTGTGGCGCGAGACGTCTGACCGGGTAACCGGCCACCGATGCCCGGGTCGGCAGGGTTGTCAGATCAGTGCAGTTGTCGTTTTGTTGTCGTTGCGCAAATTCGGGGTGTAGCTCAGCCTGGTAGAGTACTGCGTTCGGGACGCAGGAGTCGGAGGTTCGAATCCTCTCACCCCGACCAGGCGCCTTGATCCCGTGAGGTGTCCCATGGCCCGTGTGGCCTACGCCGAAGAGTCAGACCATCCGGACCTTGCCCGTCGTATCCGCGAACAGCGCGGGGGCAAGATGCTCAATCTCTACCGGATGCTGATGAACAGCCCGCCGGTGGCGGAGGGATGGTTGCATCTGCTGACGGCGATCCGGCAGCAGTGTCTGGTTCCGGCGCTGTACACCGAACTCGCGATCATGCGCGTGGCCGTCATCAACGATGCGCCTTATGAATTCGCCGCGCACCTTCCGTTCGCGCGCAAGGAAGGCATGTCCGACACGCAACTCGAGGCCTTGCGCACGCTTCCGGCACTGGCGCTGCCGCCGGCGGACCTGTTCGACGACCGTGCGCGGGCGGTGATCGCCTATGCCGATTCGATGACGCGCGAGATCCACGTGCCCGACGCCGTGTTCGACGCGACTGCACGGTTCTTCGACCCGCGCCAGATGGTCGAACTGACCGCCACCGTAGGTGCCTACAACATGGTCTCGCGCTTCCTGGAAGCACTGCACATGGATCCCGAGGCGCCGGGACAGTGACGCACCCGCGAAACGGGCCACCTTGATCAAGTACCTGGTGCTGATCGCGGTGATCGCGGTGATCGTCTGGATGGTCACCGGGAAGGCACGTGCCGCGGCCCGTCGTGACCGGCGGCAGACTGGCCGGCCGGTCGAGGATATGGTCCGTTGCGCGCACTGCGGTGTGTTCCTGCCCAAGGCTGAGAGCGTGGAGGCGCGCGGCGCGCGGTTCTGCAGCCGGGAACACGAGCGGTTGCACTGAGCATGGCGGGCGCCGTGGCGGTGGCGAGCGCGGGTCGTGCCTCCCGCGACGACTACTGGCGGTCGCTGCTGTACTTCAACGTCTACCGCTGCCTGGTGCCGGTGGTGATGCTCGCGATCTGGCTGCTCGACCAGCAGCAGTTGTTCGGGCGCAGCCAGCCGCAACTGTTCCTGTGGGCGATGGGCCTCTATGCCGTCTTTTCGGCCAGTGCCCTCGTGGGGATCCTCGCGCGCAAGCCCGACTTCGAGACCCAGCTCACCACGCACGCCGTGGCCGACGCGCTGTTCGTCGTGCTGGCGATGCACGCAAGCGGCGGCCTCTCCAGCGGGCTGGGGCTGCTGCTGCTGGCGTCGCAGGCGGGCGCTGCGCTGATCAGCCGGGGCCGGATGATGCTGTTCTACGCGGCGGTGGGATCGCTCTCCGTGCTCGGCGAGCAGGCATGGAGTGTCCTGTCGGATCCGGACCGGCCCGCGCAGTTCGTGCAGGCCGGGCTGCTCAGCATCTGCTACTTCGCCACTGCGTTCCTGGCACGCTCCCTGGCGGGTTACGCAGTCGCGAGCGAGCGCCTGGCGGCGCAGCGGGGCGTCGATCTCGCGAACCTGGCCGAGGTCAACAAGCTGATCATCCAGGACATGCAGGACGGCGTAGTGGTGGTCGACGAGCGAGGGATCATCCGCCAGATCAACAGCCGGGCGGTCGAACTGCTCGGCGGGCGCGGCCTGCCGGAACGCCATGCCACGCTGAGCGAGTATTCGCCGCAGGTGGCCGAGGCCCATGCGCGCTGGCAGCACGATCGGGTGCCGCTGGCGAAGGCGCTGCGGCTGCCGCAGCCCGGCAAGCCCGCCCTGCGCGAAGTCGGCCTGCGCGTGGTTCCGGTCGGCGGCGGCGCGGTCGGGCGGTCGGTACTGTTCCTGGAGGATCTGTCGCGCATTCAGGCCGAAGCGCAACAGCTGAAGCTGGCGGCCCTGGGCAGGCTTACCGCGAACATCGCGCACGAGATCCGCAACCCGCTCTCGGCGATCAACCATGCGACCGAATTGCTGCAGGAAGCGGAGTCGGCCAGCGCCACCGATGCGCGCCTGTTGCAGATCATCCATGACAACACGCACCGGATCGACGGCATGGTGCAGGAGGTGCTGAAGCTGAACCGGCGCGACCGCGTTCATCGCGAGAGCGTCGAGTTGGGCAGCTACCTCGGCACCTTCGCGATCGAGTTCTGCGACAACGAACGCATCGATCGGTCGGTGCTGGTGGTCGAGGCCGAAGGACCGCTCGGCGTGCAGTTCGATCGCAGCCACCTGAATCAGGTGATGTGGAACCTCTGCCGCAATGCGCTGCGCCACGGCAGCCAGTCGGCCGGCAGCATCCGCATAGCGGTGCGCTGCGCCGGGCCGGCGAGCGTGTTCATCGACGTGCTCGACGATGGCCCGGGCATCCCGCCGGCCGTGCAGCAGCACATGTTCGAACCGTTCTTCACCACGGCCAGTAGCGGCACCGGGCTCGGTCTATACTTGGCGCGCGAATTGGCCGATGCCAATGGCGGTACGCTCGAGTTCGCTGCCGGGCCGCTACCGACCCGGTTCACCCTGCAATGCCAGGCTGCCTCAGAGTCGAATCATGCATGAAGTCCATTCCGTGGATTCCGTATATCCGGCAGGGCAGCACGAATGCCTGGCGCGGACGAACCGGCACCGATGAACGCGCGCGCCCTGATCGTCGATGATGAGGCCGACATCCGCGAACTGCTGAGCCTCACGCTCAACCGGATGGGCCTCGCCACCGACTCGGCCGAGAGTGAATTCGAGGCGCGCCGGTTGCTGCAGAAGCATCATTACGACCTTTGCCTTACCGACATGCGGCTGCCCGACGGCGACGGGCTTGCGCTGCTCGAGTACACCTCGCGCTTCTGGCCGCAGATGCCGGTGGCAGTGATCACCGCCTTCGGCAGCGCCGAGAACGCCGTGGCCTCGCTCAAGGCCGGTGCCTTCGACTACCTGCCCAAGCCAGTGCAGGTGAATCAGCTGCGGGCGCTGGTCAAGTCGGCGCTGAAACTTTCCGAAGACAAGGATGCGGTGGCCGGTGGCGCGCCGGTCATTGGCGCGTCGGTCATTGGCGCGCCCGTCGCGCATGCGCTGCTTGGCGAGAGCGCCTCGATGCGCCAGGCGCGGCAGATGATCGATCGCCTCGCGCGCAGCCAGGCGCCGATCCACATCTCGGGGGAGTCCGGTTGCGGCAAGGAACTCGCGGCCAAGCTGATCCACCAGAAGAGCGTGCGCCATGAGCGTCCGTTCGTGCCGGTCAACTGTGGTGCGCTCCCGGAGAACCTGGTCGAGAGCGAGTTCTTCGGCTATCGAAAGGGCGCGTTCACGGGCGCCGACAGCGAACGCGGCGGATTCTTCCAGGCCGCGGATGGCGGTACGCTGTTCCTCGACGAAGTGGCCGAGCTGCCGTTGCTGATGCAGGTCAAGCTGCTGCGCGCGATCCAGGAAAAGCGCGTGCGCAAGGTCGGCTCGCCGCAGGAAGATCCGGTCGATGTCCGGGTGATCTCGGCCACGCACAAGGATCTCTCCGAGGAAGTGAAGGCCGGGCGCTTCCGGCAGGATCTGTTCTACCGGCTGAACGTGATCGAACTGAAGATGCCCGCGCTGCGCGACATGCAGGAGGACATCGGCCTGCTGGCCGGGGAGTTCCTCCGGCGGCGCGGCGCGCAGGATGGCACCCGCGCCCCGACACTGTCGGGTGCGGCGCTGCGCGCGCTCGAGGACTATCCATTCCCTGGAAACGTGCGTGAACTCGAGAACGTCCTCGAGCGGGCGCTCGCCCTGTGCTCGGGCAGCGAGATCACCCGCGACGATCTGCAGCTGAAGCCCGTGGCGGTCGATGTTGCCGACATCCGCGGCCTGCCACTGGAAGACTACCTTGCCACCCTCGAGAGGCAGGCGATCCTGGAAGCCCTCGAGAAGACCCGCTACAACCGGACGGCGGCGGCCAGGATCCTCGGCATCTCGTTCCGCCAGCTTCGCTATCGGATGGAGCGGCTTGGCATCGAATGACGGCGAGCGCAGGACAAGGGTGACAGCGCCAGCCGCGATCGACCGCGCCGGGCGGGTGCGCGCCGCGCGCCAGGTGCCTTCGCCCAATTTTGACGCCCGTCCTCGGGGTACGACGCTGGACCTGCTGGTGGTGCACAACATCAGCCTGCCGCCGCGGGTCTACGGCGGCGACGCGATCGTCGACCTGTTCCTGAACCGGCTTGACTCCGATGCGCATCCGTATTTCGGACCCTTGCGCGGCCTGCGCGTGTCCGCCCATTTCCTGGTGCGACGAGACGGCGAACTGATCCAGTTCGTTGCGTGCGGCAAGCGCGCCTGGCACGCTGGCGTGTCGAGCTTCCAGGGACGTGCCCGGTGCAACGACTACTCGATCGGTGTCGAACTCGAAGGCAGCGACGAGGACCCTTTCGAACCCGCACAGTACGACGTACTCGGGCGTCTGGTGCGGACGCTGCGCATGCGGTATCCGCTCGGCGATGTTGCCGGCCACAGCGACATTGCCCCCGGCCGGAAGACCGATCCGGGCCCGTACTTCGACTGGCAGCGCCTGCACGCTGCGATGGCGGGCTGACGCACGTGCGCGCGTATTACAGCGACAGCTTCGTGCTGCCGCTGCCGCCGGGACACCGATTCCCGATGGAGAAGTATGCCCGGCTGCGGGCGCGGGTCAGCGCCGAACTGCCGCCGGACGCCGTCCGGCTTGAACTGGCGCCTGCCGCCAGCGACGAGGAGATCCTGCGGGCGCACGATGCCGCCTGGCTGCAGGCGGTGGCGACCGGTACGCTGACGGCGCGGCAGCAGCGGGACATCGGTTTCCCGTGGTCGCCGGAGATGGTCGAGCGCTCGCGTCGTTCCGCCGGTGCAACGATCGCCGCCTGCCGCGCCGCGCTCGCCGACGGCACGGCCGTCAACCTGGCCGGCGGCACGCACCACGCCTTTCGCGACCGCGGCGCCGGATACTGCGTGTTCAACGATGCCGCCATCGCCGCGGCGGCGATGCAGGCCGCACGCCATGCACGACAGGTGCTCGTCATCGACTGCGACGTGCACCAGGGGGACGGCACGGCGTCCATCCTGGCAGGGGATGCGTCGGTATTCACCTTTTCCATCCACGGCCGGAACAACTACCCCTTCGTCAAGCAATCGAGCGACCTCGACATCGAACTCGACGACGGCACCGATGATGCCGAATACCTCGAGCGCCTGGATCGCGGCCTCGACCACGCGTTTGCCGCGGCACGCGCGGGGCTGGCGATCTTCCTGGCCGGAGCCGACCCCTACGCGGGCGACCGGCTGGGGCGCCTGTCGCTGTCGCGCGAGGGCCTTGCCACGCGAGACCGCCTGGTGTTCGGCCGTTGCGCGCGAGCAGGCCTGCCCATCGCTGCCTGCATGGCCGGTGGCTATGCGCGCGACATCGACGAGACAGTCGACATCCACCTGCAAACGGTGCGAATCGCCGCCGGTTGCTGACTGCCCGGGGTTTGCTGCAGCACGGCATCGGTGCTGGCAAGCCGGGGCAGGCTGCGGCACGAGAAAAAAATCACCGTCACTTGCTTGACGATCCGGTCGAAACCCCTAGAATTAGAGACAGAACAACGTACATCCACTAGATGTTGTGGGTGACAGGGTAGCTATAGTGAGGCGGGGCGGGTTTGCACACAAGATGTGGGGTCGCCCTGCTCTGCGCGGCAACGGCGGTCCACGGTGTGGAGCCTGGCGGGCGGTGCCATCCCCGCCAGCCCATCGGCGCACCGCCGTTCTTTTGATGTATCGAACTGGAGACAAGCAATGCAGACAGCGAGCGAACTTCCGCCTCAGGCCACGCCGGCGATGCCGGTATCCGTCACCGAGGCGGCGCTCGCACCGGCCGATGCACGCTACGCGCAGTACAAGGTCATCCGCCGCAACGGGGCCGTCGTCGGCTTCGAGCCCGGCAAGATCGCCATCGCGATGACCAAGGCATTCCTGGCTGTCGACGGTTCGCAGGCAGCAGGTTCGGCACGCGTGCGCGAGCAGGTCGCTCAGCTGACGAACATGGCAATCAACGCATTGCTGCGGCGCCAGCCCCACGGGGGCACCTTTCATATCGAGGACATTCAGGACCAGGTCGAACTGTCGCTGATGCGGTCGGGCCTGCACGAGGTGGCACGCTCGTACGTCCTTTACCGCGAAGAGCGCGCGCGCACCCGTGCGGAACTGCGCAAGGCGCAACCGGCTGCCGGCGCGCCGGCAGCCGCTGCACCGATCCGGGTGAAGGTCGACGGCGAACTCGTACCGCTCGATTTCGCATGGCTGAAGGGCCTGATCGAGGAGGCCTGCCAGGGGCTGCCCGAGACGAACGCCGGCACGATCATGGACGCGACCCTGCGCGACCTGTACGACGGCGTGCCGATCGGCGAAGTACGCAAGTCGGCGGTGCTTTCGGCCCGCGCGCTGATCGAGCAGGAACCCGGGTACAGCTATGTCACCGCGCGCCTGCTGCTGAACGATCTGCGCATCGAGACACTGGGCGAGGAGAAGACCCATGCGCAGATGAAGGAGGGCTACGCGCTGGCCTTTCCGCGCCTGATCCGCGAAGGGGTCGCGGCACAACTGCTCGACGAGCGCCTCGGTCAGTACGACCTCGAGCGCCTCGGTCGCGCGCTGATCGCCGACAACGACCTGAAGTTCGACTACCTCGGGCTGCAGATCCTGTACGACCGGTACTTCCTGCACATCGACGAACGGCGGATCGAGATGCCGCAGACGTTCTTCATGCGCGTCGCGATGGGGCTCGCGCTGGGCGAGATCGACCGCGAGGCGCGGGCGATCGAGTTCTACAACGTGCTGTCGTCTTTCGACTACATGAGTTCGACGCCCACGCTGTTCAACTCGGGTACCCGGCACAGTCAGATGTCGTCCTGCTACCTGACGACCGTCGCCGACAACCTCGATGGCATCTACGAGGCCATCAAGGAGAACGCGATGCTCCAGAAGTTCGCCGGCGGTCTCGGCAACGACTGGACGCCGGTGCGCGCCCTGGGCTCGCACATCAAGGGCACCAACGGCAAGAGCCAGGGCGTGGTCCCGTTTCTCAAGGTAGTCAACGACACCGCCGTCGCGGTGAACCAGGGCGGCAAGCGCAAGGGCGCGGTGTGTTCCTACCTCGAGACCTGGCACCTGGACATCGAAGAGTTCCTCGAACTGCGCAAGAACACCGGCGATGACCGTCGCCGGACGCACGACATGAATACGGCGAACTGGATTCCCGACCTGTTCATGAAGCGGGTGATGAATGCTGGCGAGTGGACGCTGTTCTCGCCGGCCGACGTGCCCGACCTGCATGACAAGTTCGGCGCAGCGTTCGAGAAAGCCTACCTTCGCTATGAAGACAAGGCGGCCGCCGGCGAGATCCGGCTGTTCAAGAAGATCCCGGCGCTGCAACTGTGGCGGAAGATGCTCTCGATGCTGTTCGAGACGGGACATCCCTGGATCACCTTCAAGGATCCGTGCAACATCCGTTCGCCGCAGCAGCATGTCGGCGTGGTGCACAGCTCCAACCTCTGCACCGAGATCACGCTGAACACGAGCGATGCAGAGACCGCGGTGTGCAACCTGGGTTCGGTGAACCTGAAAGCGCACCTCAAGCTCGACGGCGGCAAGGAGGTCATCGACCACGAGAAGCTGCAGCGTACGATCAACGTCGCGATGCGCATGCTCGACAACGTGATCGACCTGAACTACTACGCGGTCAACAAGGCGCGCAATTCGAACATGAAGCATCGTCCGGTCGGCATCGGCCTGATGGGCTTCCAGGACTGCCTGCACGAACTGCGCATCCCGACCGCGTCGCAGGAAGCGGTCGAATTCGCCGATCGCTCGATGGAGGCCATTTCGTACTACGCGATCTGGGCATCGACCGAGCTCGCCGCCGAGCGGGGCCGTTACGCGACGTTCAAGGGCTCCCTCTGGGACCGCGGCATCCTGCCGATCGACACGATCCGCCTGCTGCGCGAGGAGCGGGGCGGTTTCGTCGAGTGCGACGAGTCGGCTACCCTGGACTGGGACGCGCTGCGCGCGCGGATAGCGCGCCACGGCATGCGCAACTCGAACACGATGGCGATCGCTCCGACCGCCACCATCGCCAACATCACCGGCGTGTCACAGTGCATCGAGCCGACCTTCCAGAACCTGTATGTGAAGTCGAACCTGTCGGGCGAGTTCACCGTGGTCAACGAGTACCTCGTGCGCGACCTGAAGAAGCTCGGCATGTGGGACGAGGTGATGATCTCCGACCTCAAGTACTTCGATGGCAGCCTGGCGAAGATCGACCGCATCCCGGCCGAAGTGCGCAGCCTGTATGCGACCGCGTTCGAGGTCGATCCGTCCTGGCTGGTCGAGGCCGCGGCCCGGCGCCAGAAGTGGATCGACCAGTCGCAGTCGCTGAACATCTACATGGCCGGCGCGTCGGGCAAGCGGCTCGACGACACTTACAAGCTGGCGTGGCTGCGCGGCCTGAAGACCACCTACTACCTGCGCACGATCGGTGCCACGTCCGCCGAGAAGTCCACGATCAAGGCCGGCCAGCTCAATGCGGTCGCGGTGAACGGCGGCGCGGCGGGCGGTGCGATGGCGGCGTCCGCCGATCCGCTGCCGGCCACCGACGCGAAGTTCTGCTCCATCGACAATCCTGATTGCGAAGCCTGCCAGTGACCCTGGCTATCGACTGATTCACAAGGAAAAGAGACTCATGCTTTCATTCGAAGAAGATTTCGGCGCCACAGCCGGGGCGCAGCTGGCCCAGCGGGCGATCGGGCGCAGCCTCGACACGGCGGAGGCACCAGCGGCCGCCACGCCGGCGGTCGCCGCCGCGGCGCGCCGTGTATCCGCGGACGACAAGCGGATCATCAACGGCCAGACCGACGTGAACCAGCTGGTTCCGTTCAAGTACGAATGGGCATGGAAGAAGTACCTCGACGCCTGCGCGAACCACTGGATGCCGCAGGAGATCCAGATGAGCCGCGATATCGCGCTCTGGAAGGATCCGAACGGCCTGACCGAGGACGAGCGCAGGCTGGTCAAGCGCAACCTCGGATTCTTCGTGACCGCGGATTCGCTCGCAGCCAACAACATCGTGCTTGGTACCTATCGTCACATCACGGCGCCGGAGTGCCGGCAGTATCTGCTGCGCCAGGCGTTCGAGGAGGCGATCCATACGCACGCCTACCAGTACATCGTCGAGTCGCTCGGCCTCGACGAGAGCGAGGTGTTCAACGCCTACCATGAAGTCGCTTCGATCCGGGCCAAGGACGAGTTCCTGATTCCCTTCATCGACACGCTGACCAACCCGGCGTTTCGCACCGGCACGCCGGAAGCCGACCAGAAATTGCTCAAGAGCCTGATCGTCTTCGCCTGCATCATGGAAGGCCTGTTCTTCTACGTGGGCTTCGTACAGATCCTGGCGCTCGGCCGCCAGAACAAGATGACCGGCGCGGCGGAGCAGTACCAGTACATCCTTCGCGACGAGTCGATGCACTGCAACTTCGGCATCGACCTGATCAACACGGTGAAGGCGGAGAACCCGCACCTCTGGACGCCGGAGTTCCGCGAAGAGATGCGGCAACTGATGAACACCGCTGTCGAACTCGAGTACCGCTACGCGGAAGACACGATGCCGCGCGGCGTTCTCGGCCTTAATGCGCCGATGTTCAAGGAGTATCTGCGGTATATTTCCAATCGTCGATGCCAGCAGATCGGGCTCGAGCCTCTCTTCCCCGGTGCGAATAATCCCTTCCCCTGGATGAGCGAAATGATCGACCTCAAGAAGGAACGCAACTTCTTCGAGGCGCGTGTCATCGAGTATCAGACCGGCGGCGCACTGTCCTGGGAATGAAGTGCGCTCGTTAATCCACCCCAGTTCTCACAGCGGGAGTCACTGATGGCCAAGAAAGTCGCGAAGAAGGTTGCACGGAAATCCACGGCGAAGAAAACGGCACGACCGGTTGCCAAGAAGGCGACGGGGAAGGCTCCGGGGCGCGTACCCGCCAAGAAGGTGGCGAAGAAGGTCGCGAAGAAAGCGACCCGCAAGGCGGCCAAGAAGGTGGCGAAGGTCGCACGCACGCCAGCCAAGAAAGCGGCGCCGAAGAAGGCCCTTGCGAAGAGCGCGAAGAAAGCAGTCGGCAAGACCGCGAAGAAGGTCGCGAAGAAATCTACCGCCAAGGCGGCAAAGAAGGCTGCCCGGAAGGCCGCAAAGAAGGCTGCGAAGAAAGGTGGTGGCAAGGCGGCCGGCAAGGGCGGCAAGGAAGCAGCCGGCAGGGCTCCCTCGCGTGCGCACGCGCAGCCTGCGGTGGTGAAGGCGGTGGCGAAGGCTGTCGCGAAGTCGATGGCGAAGGCGGTGCCCAGGAAGAGCGCACAAAAAAAGACAGCCCCAGGACCGGCGGTCGTCAGAACTCCGGAAAAGCCTGCAGTTGGGAAGTCGATAGCGAAGCCCGCGACGGCAACTATGGTCAACCCGGTTACAGCGCCTGCTTCATCACTCGCAGCGCCCCGGCCGGTTACCGTGCCGGGTGCCTGGCCCTTCCCGATATTCGGGCGTTGACCGGCTGCGATTTCGAAGCTCTGCCGACCCTTCTTTCAGGCGTACCGCCGAGGCTTTCACATCGGCTGTCGCCTGATCGAGAAACACTGGTTCGACAGTCTGGAGTTGCTTCCGCCAGCCTTGTGGGCTGCGAGAAAAGAATAGCAGACCGACCGAACTGCGCCTATCGTCACCGTCCGATTTCTCTGCAAATCAATGTAACGCATTGATTGTCAAAGAAAATAATTTCAGGGATGAGCGTGCGGACAGGTTCTGCATTGACCCTATGCGACGGTCGGGAATACGTTCGCGTTTTCGTGAGAAGTGCTTGTTTATGGGGCGATAGCGTCCGCCAGACGAGCCCCATGCTCAGCGATCGGCCTGCGGACTGAAGGGGTCGGCTACCCCTTGAGACAATCGCTCATGAATTTCTTGCGGTCGTCGCCCTTCAGCGCCTTGCTTCCGGCCTCGGTGTTGCAATTGGCCATGCGTTCCTGCTGCGGCGTGCGGGCTGGAGCCATCGGTACCTCGCCCTTCAGGCAGGCGCTCATGAACTTCTTGCGGTCGTCGCCCTTCATTTCCTTCTGCGCAGCCATCCGGTTGCAGGTTCCCATCAGTTCCTGCTGCTTCGTGCGCGCGTCTTCCGCGGCATGCGCCGCGAGTGGCATCGCAACGGATATGATCGAAAACACTGCAGCGGCGGATACCGCCCTGACCATGGCGAGCATGCTGGACCTCCTCGGGGCAAATGCGCGGGCCGGGATGGCTGCGCCCTTCACCAGCGTGACTATGCCATACCAGCACCGGCCCGGTGTCGTGCAGCCTGCACGGGCATGGCCGCTTGCCATGGACGATCAGTGCGTGGCGTCGAGGATGCGTCCGGCCAGGTCCAGGCCGCTGAGGCATGCGCCCTCGACCCTGGATCCGGCGAGCCAGTCGCCACACGCCCCCGCGCTGCTTGTGGCATCGAACAGGCAGGCGAGATCGGTTCGGGCACCAGGACCGGCGTAGCGCCAGCGATGCGCCCGTGCGGTCAGCGGCGCGCGGCTGTATCCGGTGACGCGGCTGAACTCCGCCAGCATGCGCGCGCAGACTGCTTCGGCCGGATCTTCAAGGGCTGTTTCGCTCCAGTCGCGCGCAGCGTGCAGGACCCAGCATTCCGGGCCGGGGTCGCGGCCCGGCTTGGCATTGTTGCGTGCGATCCAGGTGAGGGCCGAGCCGTTGACGAAGGCCGCATCGAAGCCGGCCTCGACCGGTGCATCGAACGAGGCCAGCACCGCCCAGCACGGCACCATCGGCAGCGCGCGGGCCTGCGCCTGCAGGCCGCCGGCTTCGCCGAGCAGCATGGCAGCCTGCGGGGAAGGTATCGCAGCCACCAGCCAGTCGAAGCTGCCCTCCGGTGCCACGGCGGCACCCTTGCCGTCGGCGGCGGAGAGTTGCCACTGTTTCCGGTGACCGGCGCCTGCGACGCGGCGCGCGGCGGTGACCGTGCAGTCGGTACGTACCTCGAGGCCATCGGCGAGCGTGCGGCCGATGCGATTCATTGCCGGCAGGCCGACGTAGCGTATCGTCCCGTCCCCGACGGCGGTACGCACGGGGCTTCCGCTCGCCATGTCGATGGCCAACAGTGCGGGCGTCCACGGTGCCGCAAGCCCCTGTGCCACCCATTGCTCCACCCGCTCGCGGAAACGCGGATCCCGCGCGGTAAAGTACTGTGCCCCGTGGTCGAACGAACCATGATCGGTACGCCGCGTCGCGAGCCGGCCGCCGACCCCGCGCGACTTGTCGAACACCTGTACGCGGAACCCCGCGTCCTGCAGGGTGCGTGCGCAGGTGAGGCCTGACAGGCCGGCACCGACGATGGCGACGGAGGGCGGGTTCGTCTGGGTCATGCGCACAATCCTTCTTGCATCGGGAGCGTTGATCGGGGAGGCAGCATCAGGTGCAGGCATCCTCGCCCGCTGCCGGGCGCGGTGCGCGGACGAATGGAAACGAGTCGAGCGCCGGCAGGCTTGCCACCGGCAGGAGGGTATCGCCGATCGCCAGACGGGTGCCCGAGGCGCGTCCTTCCAGCAGGCGCTCCCAGCCATCCGCGTCGAGTGCACGGCCATCCGCGCAGGTGAAGCAGTCGACCAGCGCCGGCAGGTCACGGTCGAGCACGCTTCCGAGCGCGGGCATGGCCGAGCCGGTCCATGCGAATTCGACGACCACGCCCTCGGCAGGGTCGATCCAGGCCCGGTACGGCCGAGCGACCGGCGCACCCGCGTGCGTGACCAGGGCAGCCTGGTTGCCGGCCCTGCCGTCCAGCCAGAGCACGTGGGGAAAATGGTCGACGTCGACGAAGACCCGCTGCGGGCCGTTCTGGAAGAAGTGCCGTCCCTGCGCATCGCAGTGGTAATTGCGGCCGATGAACTCTACCGTCGGTCGATGGCCGATCGGCTCGCCCTTCACCAGCCATCGTCCCCGGCGGTCGAGACGCAGCCAGCCGTAGACCGCCGGAACATCCGGCCATCGGGCCATCGCCTGCGCGACAATGTCGTCCATGGGTTCCGGTGCATTCCTAGTTGCGAGTAGAGTACCCAATCCGACTCTCGTCCGTATCCGCATTCCCACCGTCGCAGGAGGCCTGCATGGCTGATTCCACCGACCAGACCAGCGAGTTCTTCGAATGGGTCCGCAAGATGTGGTCGCCCGAGGCTTATGGCCTGCCCGGCATGGCCGCGATGTCCGCAACGACTCCGATGCCAGGCTTTCCGGGCATGCCGCCGATGTTCACTCCGACCGCCGACCCGAAGGAGATCGAGCGCCGGATCAATGAACTGCAGGCGGTCGAGAACTGGCTGAAGATGAACGTCGGCTTCATCCAGATGACGGTGAAGACGCTCGAGGTGCAGAAGTCGGCGCTCGAGTCGATCGCCAGTTCGGCTGCGGCGGGGTCGAAACCGCGGTAGCCTTCGCGCAGGGGCGATGCAGCGCCCGGTTGCTTGTCCATTCCAGCCCGGCACTCGACGATGCAGTTTCCGACGATACCCTCCCAGAAAGTCGCCGCAGTCGCCCGCCGCGACGTCGCGGGTGTGGCTGCGGCCGGTACGTCCGACGCGGGCCAGTCGGCGATCCCGGGCTTGTTCCGGGCGCAACCAGCCGCGCAGCCGCTTCAGGGCGGGCTGCCGCCAGCGGAGCGTCGGCAGGGCTCACGTCGGGCAGGACCCGACAGGCGCCGGCTCCAGGTGCCCGTCATGCTGGACACACGCAGCGGCCGAGATCGCCGGGGCGAGCGCCGCCGCATGGACGATCCGCCGCCGTTCCGGGTGAACGCTGCGGTCTGAGCGTACCCGCCCGCGCCGTCAGTGCAACTGCTTGGGTCGCGTATGCGGTTGCGTCGCGCTGGCGAGCCCGCTTTCGCCAGCCGCCTGCTTGCGTGTCCAGTCTTCCGCGAAGAGCTTGTTGATCAGTGCCCCGACCTGAGAGACGTCCTCGGCACCGAACTGCCGGCCGAGCAGGTTGGACACTTCCTCGACCATCAGGCGCCGCTGCATGTCGTGGATCGCCTGCGGCGTAGGACCGACGAACATCAGTTGCACCTCGTCGCCCTTGTCGTGGAAGTAGGTGATCTCGACCGTAGAGGCTTCTTCGGCCAGCGGGCCCAGGCCGGCGAGTGCATCGCCCAGCACGCCCTGGAAGTTGCGGCCGACGTCCCCGGTCCAGCAGATCTCGAGCAGGAACCGCTTGCGGTCGAACACGATGCCGGGCTCGTCCTGCTCCAGGCTGCGGGCTTCCTTGATCGAAGCGCAGTCGAGGTAGTCGAGCCAGGGGCGGAGGGCACCCTCCACCTGGCCGATGGAAACACCTTCGACCAGCACCACGGTGCCGTGCACATGAACTTCGGTACGCATGTCCGATTACTCCTGACGAAAACGCGACTGATGCCTGGGTGCAGCCGGGGTCGGCTGCCGTGGTTCAGTCGTTCACTGCGACGATCGGATTGCGGATCACGCCGATGCCCTGTACCTCGGTCTCGAGGACATCACCCGGCTTCAGGAACTCCGGTGGCGTGCGGGCGTAACCCACGCCCTGCGGCGTACCGGTGGCGATCAGGTCGCCGGGTTCGAGCGTAAGCCCTCGCGACAGCTCGGCAATCAGCCGCGGCAGCTTGAAGAACAGGTGGCGGGTGTTGGATTCCTGCTTCACGACGCCGTTGACGCGCGTGAAGATGTCGAGCGACTCGGGCTGTATCGAATCGGCCGTCACGATGCACGGTCCGATCGGGCAGCTGCCGTCCAGGCTCTTGCCCTTGAACCACTGCCCGCCGTGGTAGCGCTGCATGTCGCGCGCGGTGACATCGTTCAGGACGGTGTAGCCGAACACATGGGACATCGCGTCGGCTTCCGGGATGTTGCGTCCGCGGCGGCCGATGATCATGCCCATCTCGCATTCCCAGTCGATCTTCTCGCTGACCTCGGCGTTGTACGGGATCGGGTCGAAGGGTCCGTTCAGGGCGTTCGATGCCTTGGTGAACAGCGCCGGGTGGTCGGGCAGTTCGACGGCGGTCTTGCGATGGGCTGCGCCCTCGTTGAAGTGGTCGAGGTAGTTCCAGCCCACGCAGTAGACGTTGCGGAGCAGGCGCGGCAGCGGCGCGCACAGCGTGACGGTCGATAGCGCGATGCGTACCGCCTTCGCATGCGAAGCCAGCGCCGACACAGCGGCCAGGCCGGGCGCGCCGGCATCGATGAGCGACTGCATGCTCGTCGGGTCGAACGGCAGCGCCGCGCCCCCGGTAGCGGCGGTTGCCGCGAGGTCGACCAGGTGCATGCCGTCGGCGTCGAGGACGCCGACGGTGGACGCCGCGCCAGCGGCGGCCTTGTAGGTGTAGAGCTTCATGCTTGACTTGACTCCATCTGTTCGGTGTCTCGGTGCACGGTGTGCGTTCTGGCGATTGGATTCCGGGAAGGGCTGCGTAGGGGTGCGTAAAGTGCGTAGGGTGCGTCGGGGTGCATCAGGGTGCGTCAGGGTGCGTCAGGCCCGTCCTGTCTGCGGGGGGCGGCCTGCGCCCGGATGCGCCAGGGGTGCCGTACCCGGCGCGACTGCCGGATCCGCGGTCAGCCGGCCAGTCGCAGCCGGAAGCGTTCGGTCGCGCGGACCAGTTCCGCCCTGATGCCCGCTTCCCACGCCGAGTGTCCGGCATCGGGAACGACGACGTACTGGGCCTCCGGCCACGCCTGGTGCAGGTCGTCTGCGCTGACGATCGGGCAGACGGCATCATACCGCCCCTGGACGATCACGCCCGGCAGATGCCGGATGCGACCTATGTTGTCGAGAAGCGCGTTGTCGGAGAGGAAGATGCGGTTGATGAAGTAGTGCGCTTCGATCCGGGCGAGGCCGAGTGCAACGCTGTCGCCGGAGAAGTACGAAACCGTCTCCGGGCTGGGCAGCAGCGTAGAGCAGCTGCCTTCGTACACGCTCCACGCCCGTGCGGCCGGCATGTGCACCGCGGGCGACGGGTCAATGAGCCGGCGATGGTAGGAGACGAGGATGTCTTCCCGCTCGGCGGCGCTCAGCTGCGCGGTGAACGCGCGCCAGGCTTCCGGGAAGATCGCCTTCAGGCCGTAGAGGAACCACTCGATCTCCGAATCGCGGCACAGGAAGATGCCGCGCAGGATCAGTCCGTGACAGCGCTCCGGGTGCGCCTCGGCATAGGCCAGCGCCAGCGTGCTTCCCCATGACCCTCCGAAAACCAGCCAGCGATCGATGTTCAGGTGCGCGCGCAGCTGTTCCAGGTCGGCGATGAGCAGAGGGGTCGTGTTGTCGACCAGGTCGCCGTGCGGCAGCGACCGGCCCGCACCGCGCTGGTCGAGGACGACGATCCGGTAGAACGCCGGATTGAAGAACCGCCGGTGTTCCGGCGAACTGCCCGCCCCCGGGCCGCCATGCAGGAACACGACCGGTACGCCGGAGGGATTGCCCGACTGCTCCCAGTACATCCGGTGCCGGCCGTCGAGCGCGAGCATGCCGCTGGAGAAGGGCTCGATCGGCGGGAACAGTTCTGAGCGGACCGGGTCGCGCTGGTCTGGCATGGCGTTTGCACCGGGGTTGCCGGCCTGTCTGGGGAATGGGGCGAGAAAGGCGCTGCAGTGGGCACTGCAGCCCCTGAAGAAGTTAGCACGAACGCGTGCCGCGCGTCGGGCGTGGGGGTTTTCGCGGACTCGTTGCATGCTACTATCGCGAAACGACTTGACCAGCCATGGCGGAATCGCAGCAGAGCGATCTCGAAAAGACAGAACCAGCCAGCTCCCGCCGCATAGAACAGGCGCGCGAGCAAGGACAGGTTGCCCGTTCGACCGAGCTCAACAGCTTCTCGTCGCTGCTGGTGTCCGGCGGCCTTCTGCTTTTCGCCGGCGCAACGCTCATCGACGGCATGCGCACGTTGTTCGCCAGCGGGCTGCAACTCGACCGTGCCAGCGCATTCGATGTCGGCGTAGCGCTCTCCCGGCTGTACGAAACGATGGTCGGCGCGCTATGGGTGATGGCGCCCCTGTTCGTCGCCTCGCTACTGGTCGCGCTGCTCGCGCCGATGCTGCTGTCCGGCTGGCTGTTCAGCGCGGACGCGCTGCAGCCGAAGCTGAGCCGCCTGTCGCCGACTGCTTACCTCGGCCGCACGTTTTCCTGGCAAGGCGCGGTCGAACTGATCAAGGCCATCCTGAAGATGGTCGTGCTGGGCGCGGTCGTGGTGGTGATGCTCTGGAAGCAGAAGGACGCGATGGCGATGCTCGCGCTGGAGCCGATCGAGACCGCGCTCGCGCACGTCGGCTCGATGATGACCGATGCGTTCGTCGCGGTGATGCTGGCGATGCTGCTGATCGTCGCGATCGACGTGCCGTTCCAGATCTGGAATCACGTGCAGCAGTTGCGAATGACCAAGGAGGAGGTGCGCCAGGAGGGCAAGGAGACCGAGGGAAACCCCGAGGTCAAGGGGCGGATCCGGGCGATGCAGCGCGAGATGGCACGCCGCCGGATGATGTCGGCGGTGCCCAAGGCGGACGTGGTAGTCACCAACCCGACGCATTACGCGGTGGCCCTGCAGTACCTCGAGGGCCGCATGCGTGCGCCGCAGGTGGTGGCCAAGGGCTCGCGCGAGGTCGCCAGCCGCATCATCGACCTCGCGCGCGAGAACAACGTGCCGGTGCTGAGCGCGCCGCCGCTCGCGCGTGCGCTGCATCGGCATGCCGAGGTCGGCGACGGTGTCCCGGCGGCGCTCTATGCCGCGGTCGCCGAGGTGCTGGCCTGGGTGTACCAGCTTCGCCTCGCGCGCGGCTATGGCTCGGTACTGCCGGGTGCGCCGACGCTGCTGGACGTTCCTGCCGACCTCGACCCGGGGCCGGACGCGGAAGCAGAGGCCGTGCCGGCGCTGCAGCCGGCCCGGGTGCGGGGAGGGCTGCTGCCTGCCTCGGGAGCTGACCGATGAGCGCCCTGCCGCCAGGCCCGGGCGGGGCCTTGACCCTGCCGGGCGGCCAGCCCGCAAGCTCGCAGTGGACGCGCGCCGCGGCGCCCATGCTGATCATCCTCGTGCTCGCGATGATGGTCCTGCCGCTGCCCACGCTCCTGCTCGACCTGCTGTTCACGTTCAACATCGCACTGTCGGTGATCGTGCTGCTGGTCGCGCTGTACACGCTGAAGCCGCTCGAGTTTTCGGTGTTCCCGACCATCCTGCTGGTCACCACGCTGCTGCGCCTGTCGCTCAACGTCGCCTCCACCCGGGTCATCCTGCTCGAAGGCCACACCGGCCCGGATGCCGCCGGCCAGGTGATCGAGGCCTTCGGCCACTTCCTGATCGGCGGCAACTACGCGGTCGGCCTGATCGTGTTCATCATCCTGGTCGTGATCAATTTCGTGGTGATCACCAAGGGTGCAGGCCGCATCGCCGAGGTTGCGGCACGCTTCACGCTCGATGCGATGCCGGGCAAGCAGATGGCGATCGACGCCGACCTGAATGCCGGGCTGATCCGCGAGGACGAGGCGCGCGCGCGGCGCCAGGCGATCGCCGCCGAAGCCGATTTCTACGGGTCGATGGACGGTGCGTCGAAGTTCGTCCGCGGCGATGCGATCGCCGGCATCCTGATCGTCGTGATCAACATCGTCGGCGGGCTCCTGATCGGCATGCTCCAGCATGGCATGGGTTTCGGCGATGCGACCGAGACCTACGTGCTGCTGACCATCGGCGACGGCCTCGTTGCGCAGATTCCGGCCCTGGTGATCTCGACGGCCGCCGGCATCGTGGTCAGCCGCGCCGGCAGCGAGCAGGACCTGTCCAACCAGTTCATCGGCCAGATGTTCAACCGGCCGCAGGTGATGTACATCACCGCCGGCATGATCGGGCTGGTCGGCCTGATTCCTGGCATGCCCAACCTGGCCTTTCTCGCGATCGCCGGGGGTCTCGGCTGGATCGGCTGGTACACCGCGCAGAAGCAGCAGCAGGCGGCGGCGTTGCCTCCCCCGCCGCCGCCGCCAAGGGCGGAGCCAGCCGAGGTCGGCTGGAACGACGTGGTGCCGGTCGACATGCTCGGCCTGGAAGTCGGCTATCGGCTGATCCCGCTGGTCGACCGCTCCCAGGACGGTGAACTGCTCAAGCGCATCCGCGGCATCCGCAAGAAGGTCGCGCAGGACCTCGGCTTCCTGGTGCCCGCGGTGCACATCAGGGACAACCTCGAGCTGCGGCCCAATGCCTACCGGATCCTTCTCAAGGGCGTCGATGCCGGTACCGGCGAAGTGTTCCCCGGCATGTTCCTGGCGATCAATCCCGGGCGGGTACTGGGCAACCTGCAGGGCACGGCCACGAAGGATCCTGCATTCGGTCTGCCAGCCACCTGGATCGATGCCGGCCAGCGCGACCAGGCGCAGAGCCTCGGCTACACGGTGGTCGACGCCGGGACGGTGGTGGCGACCCACCTGTCGAACATGATCCAGTCGAATGCGCACGAACTGCTCGGCCGTGAAGAGACTCAGGCGCTGCTCGACCACATCGCAAAGGATTCCCCCAAGCTGGTGGAAGACCTCGTGCCACGGGTGCTGAACCTCACGGTCGTGCAGCGCGTTCTGCAGAACCTGCTGTCCGACGGTGTCCATATCCGCGACATGCGCACGATCATCGAGTCGCTGGCCGAACACGGCGCGAAGACGCAGGATGCCGAGGAACTTACCAGCCATGTGCGCATCGCGCTGGGGCGCGCGATCATGCAGTCGGTGTTCCCGGGCGCGGGGGAGTTGCCGGTAATCGCGCTCGACCCCACACTCGAGCAGATGCTGACCCAGATGACCCAGGGACGCGCCGGCGACAAGGCCGACCGGCAGGCCGACGGCGCCGGCCTGGAGCCTTCGCTCGCCGAGAACCTGCTGCGCCAGGCGGCGGTACTCGCCCAGACCCAGGAACAGTCGGGACAACCGGCCGTGCTGCTGGTCGCGCCGGCGCTGCGAGCCCTGCTGATGCGGTTCCTGAAGCGTGCCGTTCCCCAGCTCAAGGTGATTTCGCACTCGGAAATCCCTGACAGCAAGACCATCCGCGTGGTTGCCGTGCTCGGAGGACGGGGATGATCGTCCGGCGTTTCCAGGCCCAGTCGACCCGCGATGCCTTGCGCGAAGTACGCGATGCGCTGGGCGCCGATGCGCTGATCCTGTCCAACCGGCGGCTGCCCTCGGGCGGCGTCGAACTGGTGGCGATGATCGAATCCGGCGCCGAGCCGGCGATGCTGCCCGCACCGTTCCCGCCCCGGACCGAGGTCGAGCCGCTCCGGCGTTCGGCGATCGATGCCTATACCCAGGCCGCGCTCGCGGACGATCCGGATCTCCCCGATGTCGTGCGCCGCGCCGCGCCGCCGGCGGCACCGTGGCCGCCGCTGCAGGTGCCGGCCGGCGCGCGCGGCTCGGTGGCGCCCGGTCCGGCGGCTGCGGCGCCTGCAGCGCCAGCCGTGCCGATGGCATCGCCTGCGCCCGAGCCGGCACCGGCACCGGCAGTCGCGCGGCCGGCGGCCGCGGCGCGCAGCGCCGCAGACCCCGGTGCGATCACCGAGATCGCCGCCGAGGTCCGCTCGCTGCGCTCGCTGGTCGAGCATCAGCTGGCCGGGTTTGCCTGGGGCGAGCGGTCACGGCGTTCGCCGGTCGAGACCGAAGTGATGCGGCGGCTGCTTGCGGCTGGCTTCAGCACGCTGCTCGCGCGCGACCTCGCCGAGGCGGTCAGCCGACACCATGCCACGGAACCCGACACGGCCGGGACGCCCGTGCGCGGCGTCCCGGTACCCGATACGCCGGTCGACACTGCCTGGCGGCAGGTGCGCGCCCTGCTGTTCGACCGGCTGAAGACGCTGCTGCAGCCGGTCGACCCCTGCGAACAGGGCGGCGTGTTTGCGCTGGTCGGACCGACCGGTGTCGGCAAGACCACGACGGTCGCCAAGCTGGCTGCGCGCTGCGTGCTCGCGCGTGGGGCGTCCAGCGCCGCGCTGCTGACCACCGACGGCTTCCGGATCGGCGCTCTCGACCAACTGCGCATCTATGGGCGCATTCTCGGTGTCCCGGTGATCGCGGTGCGCGACGAACCCGAACTGCAGATGACGCTGGGCGACCTGGCGGCGCGCCACCTTACGCTGATCGATACCGTAGGCATGAGCCAGCGCGATCGCCGGCTTGCCGAGCAGGCTGCGTTGCTGTCCGGCGAGGGCCGCGGCGTACGGCGGCTGCTGCTGCTGTCGGCCGCTTCCGCCGGCAGCACGCTGGAGGACGTCGCGACGCGCTATGCGGGGGGAGGGCTCGACGGTTGCATCCTGACCAAGATCGACGAGGCGGTGTCGCTGGGCGGCGTGCTCGATGTAGTGCTGCGCCACCGGCTGCCGGTGTGCTTCGTGACCAATGGCCAGCGCGTGCCGGAAGACCTGCACCTGCCCAATCCGCTCTACCTGATCGATCGCGCGCTGCGCGGTCGTGAGGCCGCCAACCCGTTTACCCCGGCCAGCGACGAGTTCGCCCTGGTTGCCGCCAGCGGAGGCTCCGGTGCGTGACCCGCTGCCCCAGGATCTTCCGTCATCGCGCGTGCAGCCGGGGAGGATCCCGCGATGATCGGCCCGGGCGATGATCAGGCCTCGAGCCTGCGCCGCCTGCTGGGCGGATCGACGCTGCGCAGTGCGCTGTTCATCGGTGGCGATGCCGGGATCGGACAGACCGCGCTGGTCGCCGCGACGGCGGGCGCGATGGCGCGGCGCGGCCATGCCGTGCTGGTGGTCGACGCACAGCCGCAGTTACGCAGTGGCGCTGGCTGGTTCGGGCTGTTTCCGCGCGGTGACCTGGCCGAGGCGCTGTCCGGCCAGCGCCGACTCGACGAGGTGCTGCTGCATGCTGCCGGCGGCGTGACCTGGGTGCCGGCCGCCAGGCTCGGCCCTGCCCGCCTACCCGCAGCGGTCGACCCGGCAGCCGGGGCCGCCGTCGCCCGTACCCTGTCCGATCTTGCCGTGCGCTTCGATTGCGTACTGCTCGACGTGCCTGCCGACCGGGTGGAGCGCTGGTGGCCGGCCGCGGCGCAAGCCGGTACCGTCCTGCTCGGATCCACCACGGTCCAGCGTTCGGTGACCGCGGCCTATGCCGCGCTGAAGATGCTGGCCCTCGAGGTCGGGCAGCAGCGGTACCTGTGGTGGATGGCACGTGCCAACGATGCCGGTACGGCGGAGGCGGCGTGGCAGAAGGTGGCACAGACCGCACGCCGCTTCCTGCAGGTGCAGGTGGACTATGCCGGCGCCGTGCCGGTCGATCCGACGGTGCCACGCGCCGAACGCCTCCATCGCCCGCTCGCCGAGGTCTTCCCGGGAAGCTGCGCTGCCGCCGCCAGTGCGATGCTGGCCGAACGGATCGACATCCCGGTGCCGCTGCCAAGCGCACCGGAACAGGCCTGGCAGGCCCTGCTGGTCGGCGAGACGGCGCGAGCCGTTGATCCGGCGCAGAATGCGAGGGCAGAAGCGGGGGCTGTCGTAGAACGCAAAACGCCCCGCAACCCGTCGTACGACTCGACCCCCAGCCCGTCCCAGAAACTGTCGCCGTTCGGCGCGCCGGGCCGAACCGCACTAGTATCGCGGTAATTCAGTACAGGATCGCCCCTTTAGATGCCCCCGATTGCCTCGATAGACGACAAGGATGCCATCGTCAAGGAGATGGCACCGCTGGTTAAGCGGATCGCCTACCACTTCATGACCCGGCTGCCAGCCAGCGTCGATGTCGACGACCTCATCCAGGCTGGCCTGATAGGGCTGCTGGATGCCTCGGACAACTTCGACAGCACGCAGGGCGCGCAGTTCGAAACGTATGCTGTGCAGCGCATCCGGGGCTCCATGCTCGACGAGCTGCGCCATGCCGACTGGCTGCCGCGCAACGTCCGCAAGAACCTTCGCAAGATCGAGGCCGCGGTAGCGAAGCTCGAGCAGAAGTTCGGTCGCCAGCCCAACGAGACCGAGCTGGCCGACGAGATGAACGTGCCGCTCTCCGACTACCAGCACATGCTGAGCGACGCCCGTGGATCGCAGTTGCTGCACTACGAGGATTTCCAGGAGTCCGATGACAATGACTTCTTCGACTTCTTCCTCGCAGACAATCAGTCCAACCCGCTTGCGATCATCGAGGACAAGGGCTTCCGCCAGATGCTCGTCAACGCGATCAGCAACCTCCCCGAGCGCGAGAAGCTGGTGATGGGCCTCTACTACGAAAAAGAGCTGAACCTGAAGGAGATCGGCCAGGTCCTGGGCGTCAGTGAGTCGCGCATCTGTCAACTCCACAGTCAGGCGGTGGCCCGGCTGCGTACACGGATGAAGGAGTGGACGCAGAACGCGTGAGCGCGACCGGGGCCCAGCACAGCCCGGCGCGCGTGACCTCCTGATGGACCGGATAAGCATAGCCGGCCTGTTGCTGGGCCTGACTGCGATCATCGGTGGCCTGATGCTCGAAGGCGGGCATCCGGCCTCGCTGCTGCAGGTCACGGCCTTCCTGATCGTGGTCGGCGGCACAGCCGGAGCCGTCATGCTGCAGAGCTCGGCGCAGCAGTTTTCCGACGCGCTGCGCACCGCGGGCTGGGTATTCAAGCCGCCTCCGCACGAGCCGAAGAAGTTGATCGGCCGGATCACCGGATGGAGCCAGACGGCCCGCCGCGGGGGGTTGCTCGCGCTCGAGACTGCAATCGAAGCCTCGCGTGAGCCGTTCGAACGCAAGGGCCTGCAGCTGCTGGTCGACGGTGCCGAGCCGAACGTGCTGCGCGAAGCGCTCGAACTGGAGATCAATGCGTTCGAGGCGCGCTACCGGGCCGCTGCCCGCGTCTGGGAATCGGCGGGCGGCTACGCGCCGACGGTGGGCATCCTCGGTGCGGTGATGGGCCTGATCCAGGTCATGGAAAACCTCACCGATCCGGCCAGGCTCGGTGCCGGCATCGCGGTTGCGTTCGTTGCAACCATTTACGGTGTCGGGCTCGCCAATCTCGTGTTCCTGCCCGTTGCCAACAAGATCAAGGCGCTGGTCGCGCGCGACGTCAGCACGCGCGAGATGCTGATCGAGGGGCTGGTGGGTATCGCCAACGGCGAGAACCCTCGGTCGATCGAGATCCGCCTGCAGGGTTACCTGGTCTAGCCGCCACGATGCCGCGCAAGCGCCTGCCGGAGGAGCCGGAATCGCACGAACGCTGGCTGATGTCGTACGCCGACTTCATCACGCTGTTGTTCGCGTTCTTCGTGGTCATGTACGCAATCTCGCAGGTGAACGAGAGCAAGTACCGGGTGCTCAGCGACTCGCTGGTGCAGGCCTTCCAGAATCCATCGCGCCTGCCGGATGCCGAGAGCCCGAGCAACTCGCCGCGCTCGATCGTCGGGCAGGAGCAGGGCGGCATCATCGGTCCGGCGCCGGGGTCGCCCAGGGACGAGGCTGCGATGCGGGCGATGATGGCGCGCATGCGCGAACTCGGCGCCGAGTTGTCGACGATGCTCGATCCGCTCGTCAAGGAGGGCCTGGTCCGGGTCAGCGAGACCCGTCGCGGGCTGGTGATCGAGATCAATGCCAGCGTGCTGTTCCGTTCCGGCCAGTCCTCGCTCGAACCTGCTGCTACGAAGACGCTGTCCGAAGTGGCGCGCGTACTCGCGCGCACGGGCGGTGCGATCGCAGTCGAGGGGCACACCGACAACGTGCCGATCTCCACCCCGGCGTTCGCGTCGAACTGGGAGTTGTCCGCCTCGCGTGCGGCGGTGGTGGTCAGGCTGTTCGTCGAGACCGGCATCGCCGCGCCGAGGCTTACCGCCATCGGCCATGCCGACAACCAGCCGATCGAACCTGGCGATACGCCCGAGGCGCGGGCACGCAATCGTCGGGTCGCGGTGATCATCCAGGCGGAACCCGAACCCGGTCAGTCGCAGCAGCCTCGACCGGCAGGCATGCCGGCGTCCGGTGGCGATCCACGCAATTAGGTCTGCGTGGCATGTGCCCGAGGCCGCTGGCGATCGGGCTCAGACCTTGCCGAGGTTTCGTCCGGTACTGCCGATGCGGGTCTGCCCGTCGGGGCCGTAGAGCGACGGCTGCACACCCGCCGCGAGCGCCGACATCAGGCGCTGATTGTGCTGCAGCCGGGTTTCGATCAGCACCCCGTTCTCGCGATTGAGCGCCTGCGCCTTTGCGGCGGTATCGATCAGGTTGCGCCAGATGGCGGACAACGACCCCTGGTCGGCGCCGCCATGCACGATCAGCCATTGCGCCATGCCGGATCGGTCGGGGGTGAACGACTGCCCGGTCAGGTAGACCGCGCGGCGGCGCGCGAGGTCGTTCAGCGTGCGGATGTGTTCCGACTTGGCCGGGGCGATCTGCAGCAGCGCCTCGATATCGCGTGACTCGAGCGCAGCCTGCTCGGTGCGCAGGAGTTCGAAGAAATCGGCAAAGGCCGCCGCTTCGGCCTGCAGGTCGGCCGTAAAGCGAGAGCGGGGATCCGTCGGGGCGATCCGCGGCGCGGCGGGAGGACTCACGCCTTCAGGCAGGGCCGCGCTGGATCAGCAGTTCCTTCACGCTGGAGAGCAGACGGTCGGCTACCACTTCAGAGTCGACCTGGAAACGGCCTTCGCTGATCGCGTCCTTGATCGCCTGCACCCGTGCGCTGTCGACCACCGGCACGCCTGCCAGCACGCCCTCGAGCTGGTTCAGCCTCGCCGAAAGACTGGTGATTTCGACGCTGTCCCCGGACGAGCCCGAGGTCGTGGCGCGAGCGACGGTATTCTGACGGCCCGGTGTCTCGGCGACGCGGGTGACCGGGGTGGAGGAGGGGATGCCGCTGTCGATTTTCATCTTCATGGTTCCGTTTACGGCTCCTGAAACAGGACCTTTAGGAATGTCCGCCAACAAAGTGTCTCGTGTCGTGCAGGATTGCGGCAGCCAGGCCGGATCGGCGCGAACTGCCGATCGGGTGCGCACGCTGCGTGCCCCGGCACGTCACTGTACGACAACTACGCCATTCGACCGGACGATGCCGCGTACGACCTTGCCCGACCCGACGCGCACGTCTACGCCCTGGCCGACCGCAGCATTGCCCAGCGCACGACCGTCATACGATACGCTGAGTGTCGCCGATTCGTAAACCAGGCGCACGGTCTGTCCATTGACTACCGCCAGGACCTGCTTGAGGTTCTCGGCGCGCAACACGCTGCCGGCTGAAACGGTGGACGCCGCGACGCGCCCGACCGCCTGGTTCGGATCCTGGATGACCGACGCCGGCAGCGCGGTCAGCTCTTCGATCCGCGTAGTCAGGTCGGCCGTGTCGACCACGCTGCCCGCAAGCAACGGACGTGCCGCAACTACCACTGGTGCCGACACTCGTACCGTCGCCTGGACGTATATCTGCCATCCCTGCGGGCGTACGCAGCGTACCCCGACCGGGACCTGTCCCCAGGCTCGGGCTCCCGGCGCGAGCGACACCTGCAACTCGTCGCAGCCGGCCAGGCGGGTGCGTTCGTCCGGCGCGTTCACCGTGATGCGGACCTCGCCCGGCAGCGAGGATGTCTGCTCCTGCAGATGCCGCTGTACCTGCTGCACGATCCGCTCATGCAGTGCAGGAAAAACGGTTGCCTGGCCGGCCGCCGATTGCGCCATGGCCGGTGGAACGAGGGTCCACGCAGGCAGCAGCAGACAGGCCAGCGCGAGTGCGCGGCCGATCTGCCGGATTCGGGGCGTTGCAGCTGGCATGCCGGCGCCTTCGTCGGGGTCCGCAGGCGGACGGTCGGACAGGGGCTTCGGGAGCGTATTCACGGACATCGCGCTTTTCCTTCAGGTACAGCTAAAGATCTGGTGCCGGGTTGACGTTACAGCACTAACCGCGCCCTTGTCAGCCTTGGAACGGATCAGGCATGCAGAGTGTCAACCCGGCGGTCGCCGGGCCTGTCGGCCCGGCGGCACCCACCGGCAAGAGTCCCGCCGATTTCGCCCGCGAAACGCTGCGCATGCTGGCGGTGCGCAAACTCGCGCCGACACCTGACAACTACCAGCGTGTCTACGAGGAAATTTCGGGCACCGACAATCAGCACGCGGACGGCACACTAGAGCCGATGCTTGGCGCGTTGCGCGATCTGCCGCGCACGGATCCGGCATTGAAGGAGCCTGTGGCCCGCCTGCAGCGCGCGCTGGTCAGCCGGAACTGGAAGGCTTTCGGGGCGGAAATCCTCGCGCTGCGAGAGGCCTCGGCCGGCGATCCCGCCGCCGCGCCGGCCATGCCGCTGGCGGCCGGTGCGCTGGCTCGACTGGACGCGGTTGGCACACCGCTGTCCTCGGTCGAGACCCTGCGCCGCCTCCTCGCCGAGGTGTTGCGCAATGACGTCGCACCCCGTTTCGTCATCGATCCTTCGCTCAATGCGGAACTGGTCGCTCTTGCCGATCTCGCCGCGTCGGCCGATTCCACCGAGGCGTGCGCCCAGCTTGCGACGCGCCTCGATGCATTCTGGAAGGGCACGGCCGGCGCACGCGGCCTCGACGCCAGGATGGTTCCGGAACTGATGGGCCTGGTCCGGCTGCTCATCGACAACATCGGTGAACTGGTCGATGACGACCAGTGGATCGGCGGGCAGGTGGAGGTAATGCGCCAGTTGATGGCGCGGCCTCCGACCCCGGAACTGCTGACCGATGCGCAGGCCCGCTTCCGCGAGATCATCCTGCGCCAGGGCGCGCTCAAGCACAGCATTGCCGATGCCAAGAGCACGCTGAAGGACATGTTCAGCATCTTCATCGAGCGGCTCGGCGAGATGTCCGACAGCACCGCCGTGTACCACGAGAAGATCGGCGTCCATGCCGAGCGCATCGAGCGTATCGAGGACATCGGCAGCCTGAAGGATGTACTCGACGGGTTGATGGGCGACATGCGCGACATGCAGCGAGATACCCTTCGCTCGCACGATGAGGTCACGGCCGCACGTCGCCAGGCGGAAGCGGCCGAATCGAAGATCCGACAGCTCGAGACCGAACTGGAGGAGATCAGCGAGAAGGTGCGCGAGGATGCGCTGACCGGCAGCCTGAACCGGCACGGGCTGAACGAAGCCCTGACCCGGGAGGCCTCGCGGGCCGAGCGCTACGGCAGCGCACTCTGCGTGTCGGTGATCGACCTGGACAACTTCAAGAAGCTGAACGATACGCACGGACACAGCGCTGGCGACGAAGCCCTGGTGCACCTGGTGACGGTCGCCAAGGCGCTGCTGCGTCCGAGCGACACCATCGGACGCTATGGCGGCGAGGAGTTCGTCGTGCTGCTGCCGGAGACAACGCTCGATGCGGGCAGGGTCGCGATCGAGCGGTTGCAGCGCGAACTGACCAGGCAGTTCTTCCTGGCCAACAACGAAAGGCTGCTGATCACGTTCAGCGCAGGCGTGGTGCAGCTGCGTCGCGGGGAATCGGAAGCCGATGTGGTCAGGCGAGCCGACCAGGCGATGTACCGTGCCAAGGAGGCCGGCAAGAACCGCGTGGTCGCCGAGGACTAGCGCCGTCGCCGCCGCGGCATCGATTGCCGCCTGCGGCAATGGATGCCACGGCGGCAATCGGTCCGGTGACAGCCGCCGAAACTGGCGGATCGGTGCAAGTTGTTGAAGCTGCTACGTTTTCTGGAGAAGCCGTGTGCTGGCACGGTAATCGCAATACAGCAGGCGTCGCCACCCCGGGCTTGCCGCATTGCCATGATGACCAGCCGCCTCGACCAGCACTTCGATTACCGCCTGCAGGTGATGAACCTGCGCGCGGCGCGCCAGCAGGTGCTCGCCACCAACATCGCGAACGCTGACACGCCGAACTACAAGGCACGCGACATCGACTTCCGCGACCAGCTGCGCCGCATACAGGCCGGACAGGGCGGTTTCTCGATGGCGCAGACCCACGGCGCCCACCTCGCTCCTTCCTCCGGCGTGGCCGGCGCGGGTGGCGCGAAGTACCGGGAAGTGGTCCAGGGCTCGATCGACGGCAATACCGTCGACATGAACCTCGAGATGGCCCGATTCACCGAGAACTCGGTCAAGTACCAGGCCGATGTCGCGTTCATGCAGTCGCGCGTCAGCGGCCTGCAGCGCGCGATCTCCGGCCAGTAGCAGCAGCCAGCCGATCCGCATCCGCGCAACCCACCAGGGACGCCAGCACACCATGTCGATGAATGCCGTATTCGAGATCGCCAGTTCCGCGATGACCGCGCAGTCCAAGCGGCTCAACGTGGTCGCCAGCAACCTGGCCAACGTGGACAGCGCCGCGAGCTCCACCGGCGGCGCATACAAGGCGAAGCAGGTGGTGTTCAGCGCGCAGCCGGTCGGCCGCGACAAGTCGGCCGTCGGCGTGCGCGTGGCCGGGGTGATCGATGACCCGTCGCCGCCGCGGCTGCAGTTCGATCCCAACCATCCGCTGGCCGATGCGCGCGGCTACGTGACGATGCCCAACGTCGATGCGGTCGAGGAGATGGTGAACATGATCTCGGCCTCCCGCGCCTACCAGACCAATGCCGACGTGATGAACGCGGCCAAGACGATGACCCTGCGCACGCTGTCGCTGCTGCAGACCTGATCGCCCGTACAGACCCGAGGAGTCGCGCCATGTCCACCGTACTGCCTGCCGTCAACAGCGCCGCCAGCGTGCTGCCGCGGTCCTCCGTCGGCGGCACCCTTACCAGTTCGACCGCCGACGAAAGCCAGGACCGCTTCCTGAAGCTGCTCGTCACGCAGATGCGTAACCAGGATCCGATGAACCCCATGGACAACGCACAGGTCACTACCCAGCTTGCGCAGATCAGCACCGTCGGTGGCATCGACAAGCTGAACAGCTCGCTGTCGGCGATGTCCAGCGCGATGTCTGCCACGCAGAACGCTTCCCTGATCGGCCGCACGGTGGTGGTGGCGAGCGATCTGGTGCGATTCGGCGGCTCGAGCCCGGTCACGGTCGGCGTCGAACTGGCCGCCGCCGCCGACAAGGTCGACGTGAGCATCGTCGATGCCGCCGGCAGGACCGTGCGCAGCATGGCCTTCGGTGCGCTGCCCCAGGGTACGTCGACCTTCGAATGGAACGGCCGCAACAATGCCGGCGAGACGGTGGCGGCCGGGGATTACTCGCTGCGCCTGAATGCGACCGCCGCATCCAAGGCAGTGACGGCCACCGGCCTGGTCGCCGGTTACGTCGACAGCGTGAGCATGCAGGGCGGCTCCTCGCTGCTCAACCTGCGCAGCATGGGCGCCGCCGACGTGTCGCAGGTCAGGCGCATCGACTGAGCCCGGCAGGCAGCGGCGCGGCAACACACCGATTTCGAAACCGCACACACACAGACAGCACCACAGGAGAGAACCGATGAGCTTCCAGACCGGCTTGAGTGGATTGAACAGCGCCGCACGCGACCTCGATGTCGTCGGAAACAACGTGGCCAACGCGAACGTCATTGGCTTCAAGGGATCGCGTGCGCAGTTTGCCGACGTGATGGCCTCGTCCCTGAGCGGTGGCGGTTCCGGCCCGGTCGGAATCGGTACCAAGGTCACCAGCGTCGCCCAGGACTTCACCCAGGGCACCATCACCGTCACCAACAACCCGCTCGACGTGGCGATCTCGGGAAACGGCTTCTTCCGGATGGAACAGAACGGAGCCGTGTCCTACAGCCGGAACGGCCAGTTCCAGGTCGACAATGCCGGCTACATAGTCAACGGTGCAAACTACAACCTGACCGGGTACACCGCCGACGTCTCCGGCGTGATCCTGCCGAGCCAGCCGGCGCCGCTGCGCGTCTCGACATCGGACCTGGCACCGACGCCGACCTCCCAGTTCGACGCGGTGTTCAACCTCGATTCGCGCAAGCCGGTGATCACCGTGCCGTTCAACGCGAACGATCCCTCTACATACACGAACACGACGGCAAGTACCGTCTATGACTCGCTGGGCAACCCGCACGTGCTCGAGTTGTTCTTCGTGCGCAGCGCGACCGCCGGCCAGTGGGACCTGTACGGGACGGTGGACAATTCCGCCACCCCGAACGTGACCGGGCTGCCCGCAGCCCTCAACTTCTCGAACACCGGCCTGCTGACCACGACCATGCCGATCACCGGCGTGACGTTCCCGGTCACCGGGGGCGCGGCTTCGCCGCTGACCGTGTCCTTCAATTTCAATGGCGCCACCCAGTACGGGTCCGATTTCGGTGTCACGGCGCTGAGCCAGAACGGCTTCACCTCCGGCAAGCTGGCCGGCTTCAACATCGCCGACGACGGCATCATCCGCGGACGCTACACGAACGGGCAGACGCGCAACCTCGGCCAGGTCGTCCTGTCGACCTTCGTCAATGCGCAGGGCCTCAACCCCCTGGGTGCAGGCCAGTATGCCGAGACGCCGCGCTCCGGACTGCCGGTCACCGGCACCCCCGGGAGTGGCACGCTGGGGTCGTTGAAGGCAGCCGCCCTCGAGGAAGGCAACGTCGATCTGACCCAGGCACTCGTCGACCTGATCACCGCGCAGCGCAACTACCAGGCCAACGCGCAGACCATCAAGACGAACGACGCGGTGATGCAGACCCTCGTCAACCTGCGTTGATCCCGCCACTGCTGCCGCTCCCGGACGCGAGAACTGAATGGACCGCCTGATCTACATTGCGATGAACGGCGCGAAGCATGCGCTGTCCAGGCAGGCTTCGACCTCGCACAACCTCGCGAACGTCTCCACCGATGGCTTCCGCTCGCAGTACAACAGCGCGCGCGCGGCCGCCGTCATCGGACCGGGCCAGGCGACCCGTACGTTCGTCGTCGATTCGACCGTCGGCACGAATTTCGCACCCGGGCCGATCGACCGTACCGGCCGCACCCTGGACGTCGCGGTCGAGGGGCGTGGCTGGATTGCGGTGCAGACGCCGGATGGCCGTGAGGCCTACACCCGCGCCGGTGCGCTGGAGATCAACGCCAACGGCCAGCTGCAGACCAAGACCGGCCTCGACGTGCTGGGCGACGGCGGACCGATCGCGATTCCGCCGGATACGCAGATCAGCATCGGCCGCGACGGCACCGTATCGACCATCCCGACGGCCGGCATCCCGAACATCACCAACGCCGTCGGCCGCATCAAGCTGGTGGATCCGAACGAGCGCGACCTGGTGCGCGGAGACGACGGCCTGTTCCGGCTCTCGAACGGGCAGCCGGCGCCGGTGGCCGAGAACGTCGCGCTCGCCTCCGGCGCGCTCGAGCGCAGCAACGTGAACGCGGTATCTGCGATCACCGACATCATCTCGCAGGCGCGCCAGTTCGAGCTGCAGATCCGCATGGTGCAGACCGCCGACCAGAACGCACGCTCGGCGGCGCAGCTGCTCAACCTCAACGCCTGATCCTCGGAAAGCCAAGAATGATCCGCTCCCTGTGGGTTGCCAAGACCGGTCTCGAAGCGCAGCAGACCAACGTCGACGTCATTTCGAACAACCTTGCCAACGTCAGCACCAACGGCTTCAAGCGCCAGCGTCCGGTGTTCGAAGACCTGCTGTACCAGACGCTGCGCCAGCCCGGGGCGCAGTCGACCCAGCAGACGCAGGTACCCTCCGGCCTGCAGATGGGTACCGGCGTGCGTCCGGTCGCGACCGCGCGGATCTTCACCACGGGCAACCTGCAGAACACGGGCAACCCGCTGGACCTCGCGGTGAACGGCAACGGTTTCTTCCAGGTCACCCTGCCCGACGGTTCGGTGTCCTACACGCGCGACGGCTCGTTCCAGCTCGACAACCAGGGACAGGTGGTCACGTCGAACGGGTACCCGCTGCAGCCAACCATCACCATCCCGCCCAACGCGCTGAGCATCACGGTCGGCAGCGACGGCACGGTGAGCGTGCTGGCCGCGGGCGCGGCCGCTCCCACCCAGGTCGGCCAGATCCAGCTGGCCAACTTCATCAATCCCGCCGGCCTGCAGGCGCGCGGCGAGAACCTGTTCCTCGAGACCGCCGCGTCGGGTACCGCGCAGACCAACGTGCCCGGCACCAACGGACTTGGCGCCCTGAACCAGGGCTTCGTCGAGACCTCGAACGTGAACGTCACCGAGGAACTCGTGAACCTGATCACCGCACAGCGTGCTTTCGAGATCAACTCGCGCTCGATCCAGTCCTCCGACCAGATGCTGCAGAAGCTGACGCAGCTCTGATCCGATAGCGGCATTGCGCCCCCGACCAGAACTCTCGCCGAAACGAGTCGATCATGAACACCGCCCTCCGCTCCCTGCTGCGTCTTCCGTCGTTCCTCCTGCTGCTGGCTGCCGCCGGTTGCAGCACCGTGCCGCCGACCAATGTCCACCAGCCGATGAGCGTGCGTCCCGAGCAGCAGGCGCGCCCGGCGCCGGTCGACGGTGCCATCTTCCAGGACGGCACCGCGCGCCTGCTGCTGTTCAACGACCGGCGGGCCCGCTTCGTCGGCGACACCATCATGATCACCATCGAGGAGCGCCTGCAGGCGAGCAACACGACGTCGAGCAGCGCCAAGCGCGAGGGCGACACCACCGCCAGCGTCCCGTCGATCGCGGGCATGCTCGGCAAGAGCTTCCAGGGCCTGGACGTGAGGGCTTCATCCAGCAACTCGCACGCGGGCAGCGGTGGTGCGTCGACCAACAACATCCTCACCGGCAGCATCGCGGTGACGGTGATCGAGGTGTACCCGAACGGCAACCTGCTCGTGTCGGGCGAGAAGCAGGTTTCGATCGGCACCAACACCGAGTACATCCGCTTCTCCGGCGTGGTCAATCCGAACAACGTGACCGCGGCCAACAGCGTGTCCTCGACCCGGGTGGCCGATGCACGCATCGAGTTCCGGGGCTCCGGATACATCAGCGAGGCCCAGCGCATGGCCTGGCTGGCTCGCATGTTCCTGACCTTCCTGCCGTTCTGACCTGGGCACCGACCATGGCACATCGACCCTGCTTCTTCACTCGCGCAGCCATCGGCCGTTCGCGTCTGCTGTTGCTCGCGCTGTTGTTCACCGTGCTCGGCAGCGGCTCAGTGCCGGCGTGGAGCCAGAACCGCATCAAGGACCTCGCCACCCTGCAAGGTGCCCGCCCCAACCAGCTCGTCGGCTACGGCATCGTGGTCGGGCTGGACGGCAGTGGTGACCAGACCACGCAGACTCCGTTCACCGTGCAGAGCATCGTCAGCATGCTCGGCCAGCTTGGCGTGCAGCTGCCGCCCGGCACCAACCTGCAGCTTCGCAATGTCGCGGCCGTGATGGTGACGACCACGCTTCCGGCCTTCGCGCGCCCGGGCCAGACGCTGGACATCACCGTTTCCTCCATGGGCAACGCGCGCAACCTGCGCGGTGGCGCCCTGCTTATGACCCCGCTGCGAGGTGCCGACGGCCAGATCTACGCGGTTGCGCAGGGGAACATCCTGCTCGGCGGCGCAGGTGCTGCGGCCGGTGGCTCGAGCGTGCAGATCAACCAGCTCAACTCGGGCCGCATCCCGAACGGCGCGACGGTCGAGCGCACGCCGTCCACGCCGGTCGGACAGGGCGAGTTCGTCAACCTGGAACTGCGCGAGGCCGACTTCACCACCGCGAACCGGCTGGCCGAGGCGATCAACACCCGCTTCGGCGGCGGGGTGGCGCAGGCGCTCGATGCGCGACATGTGCGGGTGCAGGCGCCGGTCGATCCGCACCAGCGCGTCGGCTTCCTCGCATCCATGGAGAATCTGCCAGTGACACGCGCCGACGCTTCGCCGAAGGTGATCATCAATGCGCGCACCGGCTCGGTGGTGATGAACCAGCTGGTGACGGTGCTGCCTTGTGCAGTCGCCCACGGCAGCCTTTCGGTGACGATCAGCAGCACTCCTGCCGTGAGTCAGCCAGGCGCGCTTTCCGGGGGACAGACGGTGGTGACCGAGAGCGCGAACATCGAGGTCAAGGCCGACCGTGGCCAGCTGGTGCAGATCCCCGCGAGCCCGTCCCTCGCAGAGGTGGTGCGTGCACTGAACGCGATCGGAGCCAGCCCGCAGGACCTGCTGTCGATCCTGCAGGCGATGCGGGCCGCCGGCGCGCTGCAGGCCGAGCTGGAGATCATCTGATGGATGCGAAGTTCGTCCCATCCAGCTCTTCCCTGGATCCGAACGCGCTCGGCGCGCTGCGCTCGAAGGCCCGGGCAGACGACCCGAAGGCGATCCAGGCGGCAGCCAAGCAGTTCGAGTCACTGTTCCTGAACCAGCTCCTGAAGAGCATGCGCGATGCGCAGAAGGGCGATGGCGAAGGCCTCTTCGACAGCAGCGAATCGCGGATGTATACGGGCCTGCTGGACGAGCAGCTGGCGAACCGGATCGCCAACGGTCCGGGTATCGGCATGGCCGACATGGTGATCTCGCAGATCGACCGTTCGCGCGCGATGGCCAGGGCGGCGGAGCAGGCTGCGGGTACGGTCCCGGCGGTGGGCGACGTCAAGAATGGACAGGCGATGCCGATAATCCGTCAGGGAGATCGAAATGTCCGGTAGCGTGTTGAACATTGGCCTGACCGCCCTGAACGCGGCGCAGGCCGGGCTGGTCACCACCGGCCACAACATCAGCAACGCAGGCACTGCCGGGTACCACCGCCAGCGGATCGACTCGTCACCGCAGGTCCCGCAGTTCTCGGGTGGAGGCTTCTTCGGGCGCGGTGTCAACGTCGACAACGTGCGGCGCGCCTACAGCGAGGTGCTGGACCGCCAGGCGCAGCTTGCGCAGACCCAGGCGTCGTTCTACGACAAGTATGCGGCGCAGGTGAACCAGATCAACAACCTCGTGGCCGATCCCGCCGCCGGCCTGTCGCCTGCGATGCAGCAGTTCTTCCGTGCAGTCCAGGATGTCGCGGCCAGCCCGGGTACGACCACCTCTCGGCAAGCGCTTCTGTCGGGCAGCGGAGCGCTGGTCTCGCGCTTCGCTGCGCTCGACCAGCGGCTCACCGACCTGCGTTCGGGCGTGAACATCGAACTGTCCGGCACGATCGGCAGCATCAACACGATCGCCAGCCAGATCGGCAAGCTGAACGGCCAGATCGCCACGGCAGCGGGGACCAGTGCGCAGCAGCCGAACGACCTGCTCGACCAGCGCGACAACCTGGTGATGGAGCTCAACAAGCTGGTGTCCGCCCAGGTCATTCGACAGTCCGACGGCGGCTACAACGTGACCATCGGCACCGGGCAGGCGCTGGTCGTCGGCGAAGCTGCGCTGACGCTGGCGGCGGTACCCAATCCGGACGATCCGCGCAGGCTCGACGTCGGCTACCAGTTCACCGGCGCGCCGGTGCCGATCGACAGTCGCAGCATCACCGGCGGCAGCCTGGGTGCGCTGCTGCAGTTCCGCAGCGAGTCGCTGGACGCAGCACAGAATGCGCTGGGGCGGATCGCGATCGGCCTGGGCGAAACCTTCAACGCCCAGCATCGCCTGGGCCAGGACCTGAATGGCGCTGCCGGCGGCGATTTCTTCGCGGTGGGCTCGCCAGCCGTGACCCCCGCCAGCGGCACCACCGCGACCATCGGTGCATCGATCGTCGACGTGTCCGCCCTCACGCTCAGCGATTACCGTGTCTCCTTCAGTGGCACGGCCTATACGGTGACGAGATTGTCGGACGACGTTTCGAGCGGGCCGTTCGCGACCCTGCCGCAGACGGTCGACGGTGTCACGCTGGCGGCGGGTGCCGGTACTCCGGCGGCCGGCAACAGCTGGCTGGTGCAGCCGACCCGTTTCGGCGCACGCGACCTCGCCCTGGCGTTCGGCGACCCTTCACTGATCGCCGCGGCCGCACCGGTGCGCAGCCAGGCGACGGTATCCAACCTGGGATCGGCCACCATCGAGGCGCCAGTGGTCGATGCGAGCAGCCAGCCACCGCTCAACGCCGCGCTTTCGAATACCGTCACCATCACGTTCAACTCGCCGCCCACCACGTTCAACGTGGTGGACAACACCGCCGCGACAACGCTGGCGAGCAACGTCACCTTCACCGCCGGCATGACGATCAGCTACAACGGCTGGTCCACGCGGCTGGCTGGCCAGCCGAAGGCTGCCGATACGCTGGTGGTGCAGGCCAACACCGGCGGGCGGACGGACAACCGGAATGCGCTGCTGCTCGCCGGTCTGCAGTCGGTACCCGGCCTCGACGGTGGCGCGAGCACCTACCAGACGGCCTACAGCGCGATGGTCGGCAGCATCGGGGCGATCGCCAGCGAGGTGAAGGTGACCGGGACCGCATTGACCGGAATCCTGAAGGAGACGAAGGCGGCACAGCAGTCGCTGTCTGGCGTGAACCTGGAGGAGGAAGCGGCGAACCTGATCCGTTTCCAGCAGGCCTACCAGGCGGCCAGCAAGCTGATTTCCGTTTCGGCGAAGCTGTTCGATTCGATCCTGCAAATGAACTGACTGGAGTCACACCTCCACCATGGGCATCCGCATCAGCACCAATACCCTCTTCGAACAAGGGATCGGGACGATCATCGACCGGCAGCGCTCCCTGCTCGAGGTGCAGCAGCAGGTCTCGACCGGACGCCGGGTCGGCACGCCTTCGGACGACCCGATCGCGGCCGGCCGTATCCTCGACCTGTCGCAGGCGAAGTCTGCCACCCAGCAGTTCGTGGAGAACGCAGGCGCAGCCAGTTCGTCGCTTGCATTGGGCGAGCAGTCGTTGCAGAGCGTGATCCGTTCCCTCCAGGACGTGCGCAGCACGATCGTCAGCGCCGGCAATGGCACGCTCGGCGACAGCGGCCGGGCGATCCTTGCGCGCGAACTGCGCGGCAACTACCAGGAACTGCTGTCGCTCGCGAATGCGACCGACGGGCAGGGCGGCTACCTGTTCTCCGGCTACCGCGGACAGACGCAACCGTTCTCCGAGACTGCACCGGGAACGGTGCAGTACTCCGGCGACCAGGGCCAGCGCCTGTTGCAGATCAGCCCATCGCGCTATGTGCCGATCAGCGATGCCGGCTCGGAAATCTTCCAGCGGATCCGTACCGGCAACGGCGATTTCGCGGCTGCAGCGGCCACCGCCAATACGGGTACGGGCACGATAGGCATCGGCGCGGTGACCGATCCGGCCACCTGGAACGCGGCTGGCAACCCGTCGGACTTCACCATCCGCTTCGACGTCAACAGCGCGACCAACCCGGCCACGACGACCTACGACCTGGTCGACAACGTCAGTGGCAATTCGCTGCTGACCGGGGCAGCCGCGTCTGCCACCGGGCCCTACCTGCGCACCTTCACGGCCGGCAGCGCGATCAACCTGCGCAGCCAGGGGACAGAACCCGCGTTCGACTACGGAGCGACGGTCACGATCAACGGCAGCCCCGGGGACGCCGATACCTTCACGCTGCGCCAGAGCCCGACGCAGAGCATGTTCACCACGGTGAACGCCCTGATCAATGCCCTGACCACGACCATAAGCACGCCGGCGCAGAGCGCGAAGCTCACCAACGACCTGGGTACTGCACTCGCCAACATCGACCAGGCGATCAATCGCACGCTGGACGTGCAGACCGCGATCGGCGCGCGCATGAAGGAAGTGGAAGTTACCGTCGCGACCAACAGCGACCTCGCGGTGCAGTTCGATGCCAGCGTGAGCGAACTCAGAGACGTCGACTACGCGCAGGCCATCAGTGACCTCACGCTGCAGAAGACCCTGCTCGAGGCGGCGCAGAAGTCGTTCGTGCAGACGCAGAACCTGAGCCTGTTCAACCTGCTGTGACGGCGCGCGAGCGCCGGCCTACCAGGTTCTGCCCGCGCCCAGTTCGCGCAGCGTCGGCATGCCCTCGGCGCGTCCGGCGTTGAACCAGTCCTCGATCAGTCGGAACGATATCGACAGGCTGCGCGGCAGCAGGAAGCTGCCCGAAAGCAGGCCTGCGACCATCTCTTCACGGGTGAACCAGCGCGCATCGTCCAGTTCGGTGGTGTCGACGGTGATCGCCTCGCTCGCCGCGAATGCATGGAAGCCGAGCATGATCGAACTCGGGAACGGCCAGGGCTGGGACGAGTGGTACATCACCTCGCTGCAGACGATGCCGGTCTCTTCCTTCACTTCGCGGGCGACGGCTTCTTCGAGCGTCTCGCCGGGCTCGACGAAGCCGGCGACGGTCGAGAAGCGGCCGGGCGGCCATTCGGGCTTGCGCCCGAGCAGGATACGCTCGCCGCGGCTGACCGCGACGATCACCGCCGGATCGGTGCGAGGGTAACAGGAACGTTTGCAGGCCTCGTTCAGGCAGATGCGGGAGTGACCCGCTTCCGCGCTGCGCGTCGGCGACCCGCAACTGCCGCAGTGGCGGTGGGTCTGGTGCCAGAACACCATGGCGCGTGCATGCGCCAGCAGCGCACCCTCGCGCGCGGGCAGCAGTGCGGCGGTATCGCGCAGGTCGCGGAACTCGCCCAGGTTGCTCAGCCGCCCGTGCAGTTCGTCTTCGCGGCCGGGCAGGCCCACGGCGAAGTAGGCGACGCCCTCGTCTTCGCCCAGCAGCACCAGCGTTTCGGTCGTCGAGATCAGTTCTGCAGCCGTTTCGCGATCGAGCAACACCGCCGACAGGTCGGTACCCGGCCGTATCAGGTTGCGGCTGCGCCATACCGGCACGACGCGGCTCGAGGGATCGGCCAGCCGGGCGGCGAGCCAGTCGGTGTCGCCACGCAGATGGGTGACGCGGTCCACGACATAGCCGCAGAGACCGTTGAGGCGAGACTGTGAGCGATGGTCCATGCGGGAAGGATACCTCTGGCTTGTTGACACCGCCATTACCATGGCCGCTCGTCGGCGCGCTGAACCGCGCGGTGGTCGAAATCCTGGCGCTGCCCTGCATACGAACCGGCAGCCATGCGGCTCAGTGGCGCAGGCGCCCGCGCTTCCAGTCCTTGACGATCTCGCGCGCCGCGTTGTGTCCCGGGGCGCCGGTGACGCCACCGCCCGGATGGGTTCCTGAGCCGCACAGGTACAGGCCGGGCAGCGCGCCCCGGTAGTCGGCATGGCCCAGGAAAGGCCGGGCGCTGTAGAGCTGGTCCGGTGTCAGCGCGCCGTGGAAGATGTCCCCACCGACCAGGCCGTACTCGCGCTCCAGGTCGAGCGGCGTGTTCGCCTTGTACGCGATCACCGAACGGCTGAAGTTCGGCGCGAAGCGGTCGACGACCGCGAACGCGCGCCGTACGGCCTCGTCGCGCGCGTCGTCCCAGGTCCGGCCGCCCGGCAACTCCGGCGCGAACTGCTGGCAGAACAGGCTGGCCACGTGCTGGCCGGGCGGGGCAAGCGAATCGTCGACCGTGCTCGGGATCAGCACCTCGACGATCGGTTCTCGCGCGAGGCCTTCGGTACGGGCGTCGAAGAACGCACGCTCCATGTAGGCGAGCGACGGTGCGCAGATGATGCCCGACTGGTGGTGCACGCCGGTGCCGGGCAGGCAGGTGAACGCGGGCAGTTCGGACAGCGCGACGTTGATGCGTACCGTGCCGGAACCGTTGCGATGGCCGGCCACGCGCTGCCTGAACTCCGGGTCCAGGCTTTCCTGCGGCACGAGGTCCCGGTAGAGCAGCTTCGGGTTCAGGTTCGAGACCACGCTGCGCGCGCTGATCTCGCTGCCATCGGCCAGCACCACCCCGCAGGCCCGGCCGGCGCGCACGAGTACGCTGGCCACTGCGGCATCGGTCACCAGTTCGACGCCGCGCCGACGCGCCTCGGCGGCCATCGCCTGCGTGATCGAGCCCATGCCGCCGACCGCATGGCCCCACGCCCCGCGCCGTCCGTTCACTTCGCCGAAGCAGTGATGCAGCAGCACGTAGCCGCTGCCCGGGGTGTACGGGCTGGCATAGTGGCCCACCACCGCGTCGAAGCCTAGCACCGCCTTGATCGGGTCGGACTCGAACCATCCGTCGAGCAGGTCGCCGGCACTCTTCGCGACGAGGTCGAGCAGGTCGCGGCGCTCCGGCATCGACAGCCGGCGCACCCGGTTGCCGGCAGACAATGCGCGCAGCATCTCCCCGAAGCCGCCGCCGACGTTTGGCGGCGTCTCGAGCACGATCCCGCGCAGCACGTCGGCGACCCGTTCCAGCCGCTCGTAGTACTCCGGCAGCCGCTGCGCATCGCGTGTCGAGAATTTCGCCACCTCGGCCTGCGTGGCTGCCAGTCCCCCGCCCATCTTGAGGAACGACGAGTCCGACAGCGGAAGGAAGTTCGCCAGCGGCCGTTCGAGCACGCGCAGGCCGTGTTCCGCCAGGCGCAGGTCGCGGATCACCGTCGGGTTGAGCAGGCTGACCGTGTAGGAAAGCGCCGAGTTACGGAACCCCGGATGGAAGGTCTCGGTCACCGCGGCGCCGCCGAGGACCGGGCGGCGTTCCAGCACCCGGACCTTCAGGCCGGCAGCGGCGAGGTAGCAGGCACAGGTCAGGCCGTTGTGCCCACCGCCGATGATCAGTGCATCGAGCATTGCTTCCGCCACCGGTGCCTCCGCGCGCCTATGCCTCGAGCGGGTTGAACAGGTTCAGCACGCCGTCGAGGCCGGCATGGTTCAGTGCGTGGGTCGCGGCCGCCTGCACGGCGGGTTTCGCGCGCCACGCGACGCTGGTGCCCGCGAGCGCCATCATCTTCAGGTCGTTCGCGCCGTCGCCGACGGCCAGCACCCCCGACACGCCGATGCCCAGATCGCGTGCATGGCTGGCGAGTTCGGCGGCCTTGGCATCGGCATCGACCACGTTGCCGTCGAGCTCGCCGGTCAGCCTGCCGTCCTCGACCACCAGCGTGTTCGAGCGGGTGTAATCGATCTGGAGGTGATCGCGTACCCGGTCGGTAAAGTAGGTGAAGCCGCCGGATACCAGCAGCGTCCGCACGCCGAGCGAGCGGAGCCGGCGCAGGAGCGACTCGGCTCCGGGCGAATACCTCAGGCGCTCGATGAAGACCGATTCAAGCGATGCGGCATCGATGCCGGCGAGCAGCTTCACGCGCCGGCGCAGGCTCGACGGGTAGTCCAGTTCGCCGCGCATCGCCGCCGCGGTGATCTCCGATACCTTGTCCTTGCAGCCTGCAAAGTCCGCCAGCTCGTCGATGCACTCGATGGTGATCAGAGTCGAATCCATGTCGAACACCGCCAGCCTGAGCGTGTCGAGCCCGCGCGCGGCGGGTACCCAGGCCCAATCGAGCTTCTCGTTCGCGCAGAAGCCAGCGATGTGCTCGTGCGGCCGGGCTTCGACCAGGCGGAAGGCGCCGTTGCCGAGGCCGGCGATCGACCGCGCGCCGGTCAAGGTAGCGAGCATCTTGAGTGCACGGGTCTCTACATCGATTCCCTGCACGATCAGTGCGGCGGGCGTTTCGGTCGGTGTCATTGCAGCGCCTGCAGGGTCTTGCGCAGCAGCTCTACCCGTTCCCCCGTGGTGGCAAGCGGGACGTCGATGCGCAGCTTTTCGGAACCGGTCAGGCGATGGCCCGGCCGACTGCGGACCAGCGCGATCACCCGTTGCGGGTCGACCGGCGGGTTGGGGACGAACTGTATCTGGACTGCGTTCGCGCCGGCATCGATACGCATCACGCCGAGCGGTTTCGACAGGATACGCAGCCGGTGCGTGTCGACCAGCGTGCGCGCCGCTTCCGGCAGCAGGCCGAAGCGGTCGACCAATTCTTCCGACAGCGCATCGAGGTCGTCGAGCGACTCGCAGTTGGCGAGCCGCTTGTACAACACCAGCCGCTCGTGCACGTCGGCGCAGTAGTTCTCGGGTAGTACCGCGGTCGCGTGCAGGTTGATCTCGGTGGTGATCGCCAGCGGCGCGTCGAGGTCGGGTTCCTTGCCGGCGCGCAGCGAGCGCACGGCCGAGGACAGCATCTCGGTGTACATGCCGAAGCCGATCTCCTGCATCTCGCCGGACTGGCTGTCGCCGAGCACCTCGCCCGCGCCCCGGATTTCCAGGTCGTGCATCGCCAGGTAGAAGCCGGAGCCGAGCTCCTCCATCATCTGGATCGCGTCCAGGCGTTTGCGCGCGTCGGCGCTTACCGGCGCCTCGTCGTGCGTGAGCAGGTAGGCATAGGCCTGGTGGTGCGAGCGTCCGACGCGGCCGCGCAACTGGTGCAGCTGGGCCAGGCCGAATCGGTCGGCACGGTCGATGATGATCGTGTTGGCGCTCGGCACGTCGATGCCGGTCTCGATGATGGTCGTGCACAGCAGCAGGTTGAAGCGCTGCTGGTAGAAGTCGCGCATCACGTACTCGAGCTCGCGCTCGCGCATCTGGCCATGGGCGATGCGGATGCGCGCCTCGGGGATCAGCCGTACCAGCCGCTCTTCCAGGTTCGCGATGGTGCCGATGTCGTTGTGCACGAAGTAGATCTGGCCGCCGCGGCGCAGTTCGCGCTGACAGGCCTCGCGCAGCAGGCCGTCGGAGGTCCGCGACACGAAGGTCTTGATCGCCAGCCGCTTCTCGGGAGCGGTCGCGATCACCGAGAAATCGCGCAGCCCTTCCATCGCCATCGCCAGCGAGCGCGGGATCGGCGTCGCGGTGAGCGTGAGCACGTCGACCTCGGCGCGCAGCGCCTTCAGGCGCTCTTTCTGGCGTACGCCGAAGCGGTGCTCCTCGTCGATGATCACCAGACCGAGGTTGGCGAACTTCACGTCGGGCTGGATCAGCCGGTGCGTGCCGATCGCGATGTCGATCTTTCCCTCCGCGAGGCCGGCCAGCGCCACGGCCTGCTCTTTCGCCGAACGGAAGCGCGACAGTTCGGCCAGCTTCACGGGCCATTCCGCGAACCGGTCGGAGAATGTCTGGTGGTGCTGCTCGGCGAGCAGCGTGGTCGGCACCAGCACCGCCACCTGCTTGCCCTCGTTGACCGCGACGAACGCGGCACGCAGTGCGACCTCGGTCTTGCCGAAGCCGACGTCGCCGCAGACCAGCCGGTCCATCGGCTTGCCGCGGGACAGGTCGGCGATCACCGCCTCGATCGCCGCCTGCTGGTCGGGCGTCTCCTCGAACGGGAAACCGTCGGCAAACACCTGGTAGTCGTGCTCCTTCAGCTTGAACGCGTGCCCCTTGCGCGCGGCCCGCTGTGCGTAGAGGTTGAGCAGTTCGGCTGCCGTGTCGCGCGCCTTCTTCGCCGCGCGGCGCTTCGCCTTCTCCCACTGTCCGCTGCCGAGCCGATGCAGGTCCGCGTTCTCGGGCGAGCCGCCGGTGTAGCGGCTGATCAGATGAAGCTGCGCCACCGGCACGTAGAGCTTGTCGCCGGCCGCATAGTCGAGCTGCAGGAATTCGGTGACGCCTTCGCCCTGGTCGAGCGAGACCAGTCCGGCATAGCGTCCGATGCCGTGCTGCTCATGCACCACCGGATCGCCGACCTTGACCTCGGACAGGTCGCGCAGCATGTTCTCGGTGGAGACGCGGCGGCCTGCACGCGTCGACCGGTTGCGCGCGGTCAGCGCATAGATCTCGCCTTCGGTGACGAAAGCGAGTTTCGCGGCCGGCAGGATGAACCCGCTGGCCAGCGGCCCGACGCCGAGCGCCAGCGGCGCATCGTCGTCGACGAAGGCGGCCAGGCTGTCGAGCGTGCGTGGCACGCTCGAATGTTCGGCAAGCAGTTGCAGCAGCGTCTCGCGCCGGCCCAGGCTCTCCGCCACCAGCATCACCCGGCCACCCTCGCTGGCGAACGCGCTGCAGAAAGCCAGCAGGCGGTTGAGTGGCAGGTCGGCCTTGCGGTCGATCGCCAGCACCGGCAACGGCGCACTCATGCCGGCGGCGAGCGTATCGGTGCCGTCGCTTCGTACGTCGCCGGGCGCCGCGGTGGTGCGCAGGTCGATGCGCGGATGGGCACGTGTGGCGACGAAGAACTGCTCGGCCGCGAGGAACAGCTGCTCGGGCGGCAGCAGCGGGCGATCGGGATCGCCGCGCAGCAACTCGTGGCGCGAACGGGTGTCGTTCCAGAAACGCGTGGCCGCGGCCTGCGCGTCGCCATGGACCATCAGCGTCGTGTGCGTGCCGAGGTAGTCGAACACCGTCGCCGTGTGGTCGAAGAACAGCGGCAGGTAGTACTCGATGCCGGCCGGTGCGACCCGGTTGCTCACGTCCTTGTAGAGCCGGCGCCGCGAAGGATCGCCCTCGATCGACGCGCGGAAGTTCTGCCGGAAACGGGTGACCGCCGCATCGTCGAGCGGGAACTCGCGCGCGGGCAGCAGTCGCACCTCCTGCACCGGATAGATGCTCCGCTGCGAGTCGACATCGAAGGTGCGTATCGTCTCGATCGTGTCGTCGAACAGGTCGAGCCGGTATGGCAGGGGGCTGCCCATCGGGAACAGATCGATCACGCCGCCGCGGAAGCTGAACTCGCCGGGCGACACCACCTGCGACACGTGCGCGTAGCCTGCGAAGGCCAGGCGCATCCGGAAGCGGTCGACGTCGAGCGCCTCGCCGCACTTGAAGAAGAACGTGTAGCCGGCGAGGAACTCGGGTGGCGCGAGGCGGTAGAGTGCGGTGGTCAGCGGCATGGTGACCACGTCGAAGGCGCCCTGGCCGATCTGCCAGAGGGTCTCCAGCCGTTCGGAGATCAGGTCCTGGTGCGGGGAGAACGCGTCGTAGGGCAGCGTCTCCCAGTCGGGCAACTGGTGCACGCGCAGCGTCGGCTCGAACCAGGCGATCTCCTCGAGCAGCCGCTGGCTGTCCGGTGCATCGGCGGTGAACACCGCGATCGGCCCGAGCGCAGTCGCCCAGCGCGCGATCGCGAGCGCGTCCGCGGACGAGGCCAGCGGCGCGGCACGCAGCGGCCGGCCGGGACTCGGACGGGGGGCAGGGGGGAAAACTGGCACGGCTCGGTGTCGCCACTTCGAAGGAGCGCGATTATAGCGGCGCGTACCGGCCCGGCCGGTGGGTCGTATACTTGCCGTGCATTGAACGGTTCCAACCCACCACCCGGCCTGCCTTGACCAATCCCCGATGCCTGCATGCGCTGGTCCCTGCCGCCGGACGCGGGGCGCGGATGGCCTCGGGCCTGCCGAAGCAGTACCTGCCGCTGGCGGGCAGGCCCATGCTGGTCCATACGGTCGAGGCGCTGCTCGCCGAGCGGCGGCTCTCCAGCGTGTCGGTGGTGCTCGCTCCCGATGATGGCGATTTCGACGCATCCGGGTGCGCCGGCAGCCTGCAGCGGCACGGCGAGCGCGTCCGCGTCATCCGCTGCGGTGGCGACACCCGTGCCGCCAGCGTGCGCAACGGGCTTCGCGCGCTGGCCGGAGCCGTCGGCGCGCAGGACTGGATGCTCGTCCACGACGCGGCACGGCCCTGCCTGCCGCCTTCGGCGCTGGCGAGGCTGATCGACACCCTGCTCGACGATCCGGTCGGCGGGCTGCTGGCGATGCCGGTGGCCGACACCCTCAAGCGCGGAAATGCGGAGGGAATCGTCGTCGATACCCCCTCGCGTGAAGGACTGTGGGCCGCGCAGACGCCGCAGATGTTCCGTTACGCAGCGCTGCTCACCGCGCTCGATGCGGCCGTCGAGGCCGCCGCCCGGCCGGGTGGGCAGCCGGCTACCGACGAGGCGCAGGCGGTCGAAGCCGGCGGTCTGCGTCCGCGCCTGGTGCGCGGCGATCCGCGCAACCTGAAAGTCACCTGGCCAGCCGACGTGGCGCTGGCCGAAGGCTTCCTGCAACATTTTCCGGACATGCGATGATCGACTCGCCCAAGGCGGCTGCAGCACTCCTCCCGATGCGCATCGGCAGCGGCTTCGACGTACATGCTTTCGCCGCCGGGCGGCGCCTGGTGATCGGCGGGGTCGAGATCCCGTTCGAGCGAGGGCTCGACGGCCATTCCGACGCGGACGTACTGCTCCATGCGATCTGCGATGCACTGCTCGGTGCTGCCGGGCTAGGCGACATCGGGCGCCATTTCCCCGACACCGACCCGCGCTGGAAGGGCGCGGACAGCCGCACGCTGCTGCGCCACGTGCATTCGCTGCTGGCCGCGCGCGGCTGGCGGGTCGGCAACGTCGATGCAACGATCATCGCGCAGGCACCGCGCATGGCGCCACACGTCGCCTCGATGGTCGCGAACATCGCGGCGGATCTCGCGGTCGACCTCGATGCCGATCCGGGGGCCGTGAACGTCAAGGCGACCACGACCGAGCGGCTGGGCTTCACCGGGCGCGGCGAAGGCATCGCGGCGCAGGCCGTGGCGTCGATCGCGCGCGGCTAGCGCCGGGCCGCCCAGCGCAGGCACAATCGCGCCACAGCCTGCGGCGGGCCCTGCCCGACCCGGGGACACTGGGTCGACAGACGGGAGAACAATGCGCATATTGCCGTGGATGGTGGTGTCTGCTGCGTTTGCAGCCACGCACGATGCCCGGGCCCAGTCGGTGCAGGCGGCCGCGCCAGCGGCTGCGGTCGCCCCGAGCGTGGTGCTGCCCGAAGTCACCGTCAGTGCGACCCGCACGGAACGCGACCCGATGGACCTGCCAGTGTCCATCGACAGCGTCGACCGCCAGACCATTCGTGAAGCGAACCCACAGGTGAACCTGTCCGAAGTGCTCGGCCGGGTGCCGGGCATTGCCGTGCAGAACCGCCAGAACTACGCCCAGGACCTCCAGATCTCCTCGCGCGGCTTCGGTGCGCGCGCGGCCTTCGGCGTACGCGGCATCCGGCTGATCGCCGACGGTATCCCGGCGACGATGCCCGACGGACAGGGACAGGCAGCCTCGTTCAACCTGTCTTCGGCGCAGCGTATCGAAGTCATGCGCGGACCGTTCTCGAGCCTTTACGGCAATGCGGCAGGCGGCGTGGTGCAGGTGTTCACCGCCGACGGACCGGAGCGTCCCACCCTGTCCGGCAGCCTGCTGGGTTCGTCCTATGGCACCTCGCGCATCGGTTTCCAGGCGGGCGGGCAGCAGGGGGCGCTGAACGGCATCGTCGACGTCTCGCGCTTCGAGACCGATGGCTATCGCGCCAACAGCTGGACCCGGCGCGACCAGGCGAATGCGAAGGTGAAGTTCGACCTGGGCAACGCAGGCGTGCTGACGCTGGTGGCCAACACGCTCGACCAGCCCGAGACGCGCGATCCGCTCGGTCTCACGGCCGCGCAGGCGGCGCTGAACCCGCGTCAGGCGGTGGCGGCGGCCTACCAGTTCGGCACGCGCAAGAGTACCTCGCAGGCCCAGGGCGGTCTCACCTGGGACCTGCCGCTGTCCGGCGGCGACACGCTGCACACGCGGCTCTACGCCGGGGACCGGCAGGTCACCCAGTACCTTGCGACGCCGCTGGCGGCACAGGCCGCAGCGACCAGTGCCGGCGGCGTGGTCGACCTCGACCGCGGCTTCGCCGGCATGGGCCTGCGCTGGACGCGCAACACGAAGGTGGCCGGACGCGCCTTCAGTGCCAGCGTCGGCGTCGACCACGACCGGATGAGCGAGAACCGGCGCGGCTTCATCAACAACAATGGCGTCGCCGGCGCGCTCAAGCGCGACCAGGACGACACGGTGACCAACACCGACCTCTACGCGCAGGCCGACTGGCAGGCGCTGCCGCGGTTGAACGTGCTGGCTGGCCTGCGCCACAGCCGGGTGCGCTTCGATTCGCGCGATCGCTTCATCGCACCCGGGAACCCGGACGACAGCGGTGGACTGTCGTTCTCGCGCACGACGCCGGCGGCCGGGCTGCTGTGGAAGATGACGCCGCTGGTCAATGCCTATGCCAACGTAGGACGCGGCTTCGAGACGCCGACCTTCGCCGAACTGGCGTACAGGCCGGGCGGGGCCACCGGCCTGAACTTCGCGCTCAGGCCTTCCAGCAGCCTGCACCGCGAGGTCGGCGTGAAGGCGCTGACCGGCGACGACGGCCACCTGAACATCGCGCTGTTCCAGGTCGACGTGAAGGACGAGATCGTGGTCAACAGCGCCTCGGGCGGGCGTACCGATTTCCGCAATGCGTCCGAGACCCGGCGCGAAGGCCTGGAACTCGCCTGGCGGCAGCGCCTCGCCGGGGGCTTCGAGACAGCGGTGGCCTGGACCGCGCTCGATGCACGCTTCCAGCAGCCGTTCACGTCGGGCACGCCGCCCACCACCGTTGCCGCCGGCAGCCGGTTGCCTGGCGTCGCCTCGAGGTTCGCGTATGCGGAACTGGTCTGGCGCCACGCCGGCACCGGCTTCCACGCCGGCCTCGAGGTTCGCCAGAGCGGCAAGGTGTTCGTCAACGACCAGAACAGCGAAGCAGCCTCGGCCTACACCATTGGCAACCTGCGCGGCGGCTTCCAGCAGCGGGGCAAGGGCTGGCGGCTTACGGAGTTCGTGCGCGTGGACAACATCAGCGACCGGCGCTACATCGGCTCGGTGATCGTGGCCGATGCGAACGGACGCTTCTACGAGCCGTCGCCCGGACGTACCACCACGATCGGGGTGACGCTGGAGTTGAGTCGTTGAGCAGCCGCGTGCGGCGTGCGGTCGCCGGTCGCCTTTCGATGACGCTCGGTCTGCAGTCGATCGCGTTCGCCTTCGCGACGGTCGGACCGGTCTTCGCGCAAGAGACGACGATCACCATCGAGCCTCGGCCCGGCGTGACGATGCGTTCGCTGCTGGAAGTGCCGGCAAAGGCCTTGGGCAGCGTCATCCTGGTGGCTGGCGGCCATGGCAACCTCGACCTGTCCGAGGAAGGGCGCATCGGCTGGGGTGCCGGGAACCAGCTCGTTCGCACGCGCAGCCTGTATGTGCGCGCGGGCTACGTCACGGCGACGATGGACATCGCCTCCGACCACAAGCTTCCAGGCACTGCGGTTGCCGGTTATCGGTGGAGCGAGGCGCACGCCACCGACATCGGCGCGCTTGTGCAGCATCTGCGCAAGGTGGCGCCGCCGGTGCATCTGGTGGGCACCAGCCGCGCGGCCCTGTCGGTGGTCAACGCGGCGGCGCGTCTTTCCGGCGATGCGCGCCCCGATGCGATCGTGGTCACGGCCGGCATGCTGATGGAACGTACGCCAAGGCAGCCGAACGTGCAGCGGTCGGTCGGTGCCCTGGAGCGGGTGACGGTGCCCACGCTGCTCGTGCACCACGAACGCGACGAGTGCTCCTATACCCCGGCAGCCGATGTCGAGCCGTTCACGAGGCTCCTCACGCATGCTCCGACAGTCGAGGTGCGGATGCTGCGCGGCGGGGTCAACAAGGGCGACGCGTGTGAAGCCTCTGGCCACCACGGATTCGCCGGCATCGACAGGGAAGTGGTTACGGCGGTGACGGGTTGGCTCAAGGCGATCAGGTGACCGCCTTCGTGCCGAAGGCCTCGATGCCCGGCGCATGCGATCCGCGCTGCGCCGCGATGCCCATATCGCCCGCCGCGCGCATCTAGTCCTCCACGCCGGTGTCGTTGCGCGAGTGCCTGCCCTCCGGGCGATCGCGCAGCGCAGCCAAGCGGCTCCAGCGCAGCCGCTTCGTGTGGCCGCAGGCGAGCAGTGGTCCGGTATCGCTCAGCAGTGCACAGCTGTCGATGCTGCTCTAGGCTATCGACTGGCGTCGACCCCAACGCACGCGGCAACCGGGGCTGGCTGCATGAATATCTGATCGGGCCCGGAACTCCGAGGGGCCATGCCAGCCTTGGAACAACACCGGCAGTCGGAGATCTATGCGCGCGAAGGCGTCGACTTCGAGCGCTCGACGCTCGCCGGCTGGGTGGCCGGGGGCTTCGCCTTGCACCCGATCAATCGCCTCGAGGAATTGCTGCCGTGGTGCGTTCCCCCTCGAACCCGCTCTGGAAGCCCGTCTGGCGGCGTAGACACCGGCTTCGGCGCCCGGCGCTGGCGAGATCAATCAGCCCAGCCGGCCAAGTCAATACGGCGCTGATCGGACCTGCTGAACCGGCTTCGTCCTTCCCTCTGCCGACTATTCCTTGTCCCATCTCACTCCTTCGATTCCTTCAAGAAGCGCCCGCCCGTATAGCGCGGGAGTCTGGAAGCCGGGGGACCACCTCCCCGCCAGGACCGCACGGGTGATCTCCCTGAGACAAAGCACAGTGAACCTGTAGGCTTCCGGTCCCGTCAGGGCGACCCGCGCCTGCGCTTTTCCGTTCGATGCGATTGCAAGGACATAGGTTCTGCCTTCCCGTAACTGCCGCGCAGACGATCCCTCTGGCAGGAGCG